>JAHDVN010000106.1 GCA_023384635.1 Thermoanaerobaculia bacterium | reverse complement strand
AGGAGATCCCCGAGGCGGCCGAGCGGCTCGCGGAGCTCAAGGCGCTCGGCGTGCGGCTCGCCCTCGACGACTTCGGGAGCGGCTACGCCACGCTCGGCCTGCTGCAGCGCTTCGCGGTCGACCTGGTGAAGATCGACCGCGTCTTCGTCGAGGGGCTCACGCACGAGGGCGGGGAGCGCACCCTGGTGCGCGCCATCCTTCGCCTGGCGGACGCCCTGGGTCTCGACGTGGTGGCCGAGGGAGTGGAGCGCGAGGAGCAGAAGGCCGCGCTCCTCGAGCTCGGCTGCGACGTCGCGCAGGGCTACCTCCTGGGTGAGCCGATGCCTGCCAGCGAGCTCGCTACCCGGCTCGCCTGAGGGCAGCCAGCCATGAAGAAGCCACAAAGGACAAGCAAAGTCGGGGTGCAGCGGGTGGCGAAGAGCATGGGGCGGTAGGTGCAGCAGTTGTTGAGTCGGAGGCAACGGTCGTTGTGGCGCCCGCTCTCGGCGGCGGCGCCCTGTGGAAATCTCGAGACTACACATCGCGGCCGGGCGCGTCCTGTGGCTTCGTGTGTCCGAATCCGGCAGTTAGCTGGTCTTATGAGTCAGGGGGAGTCTCGCGTGCGGCGAGCCGGCCGCGCCAGCGGTTCGGAATGGCCATGTCCACGACCGACGGGAGGCTACGTGGTAGCAAGGTGAAGAAAGCACCGCTGGAGGGTGCACGAAGGGAGGACTGATGGGACTCCGCACGACAGCACTGCCGATCATTGCCCTCCTGGTCGTCGGGGCGTCCGTCGCTTTGGCCGCCCCCCCGGGAGTCTCGGCACCCCACTCCGGGTTCCTGGTCGGCGATCCGGGCGATCTCCGACCGGCGGTCCCCGAAGAGGCCGACTTCACCATGGCCGCCGACGGCATCACCATCATCACGATCGCCTGGCTCGACTGCTTCAACGTCTATGGCCCGGGCGACTTCCGGCTCGACATGATGGCGGGCCCGGTCATCGAAGACGGCGGCGTGTCCACGACGCCCGACGGGACGAGGGTGGACCTCGTGACGATCCCTGCGGCTTTCATTGACGGGTGCTGGTATGCGGAGGGCTACTACCGCGTGCCCGACGAGTTCAACCGTGGCGGAGACGAGAACGTTCCGGTACGCGGTGTCGACATCGAGGCTCGGTTCATTCCGCAGACGGGCGGTCCGGCGATTCTGACGATCTTCGTCGATCTCGTGCGCCCGCCCGTGGTCTTCGTCCACGGGTTATGGTCCGGAGCAGACACCTGGACCTTCGGCCTCATCGATAGCAACGTCTTCCCGATCAAGCAGTTCGCGAGTTACCGCGATGACGCGGCAAGGTCGTTCTCCGTCAATAGGCGAGTGGTCTACGACGCAATCGACAACGCGCTCGGCAATTGCCGCGACGCGGCCATTCGCTGCACGCGTGTCGATGTTGTGGCCCACAGCATGGGCGGCCTCCTGGCTCGGCTCCACAGCAACTCGGCGCGCTATGCGACGGCGCTCAACCGCTTCCACGGAAACGTCCGAAAGCTGATAGCTCTCGACACGCCGCATACCGGCTCGCCACTGGCGAACCTGCTGTCGGCTCTCGCCCGCGACCCCACGGCGGAGGGGGCGGTGATGCGGGAAGTGTTCCGCTCGCTGGACATGCCGATCGACGAAGGTGGCATCTTCGACCTCTCGACGGACAGCACGCCGATCACCACGCTCCAGGAGTGCCCGATCCCCGCGCACGCCCTCGTCGGCATCGGGGGGCCAGACCTCGTGGGTGCGGTCTTTCTGCCTCTCGGGGCCTTTTTCCGGGGGCTCTTCCTCGCGAGCATCGTCTCGGGAAGCGACGTCTTCGGGTCTCTGCAGCACGACGTCGTTGTCGGGCGGCCGAGCCAGGAGGGGGGCCTCCCGGCCTCGGCCACGACGCTCCTCGGCCTCGCCGACGGGGGCATACACATCGGCATTCCCTTCGTGACGGTGGGCAACACCGGGAGCGCTGTCTACGGCGACTTGGTCCGAGAGCTGCTCGACACGCGGACCTCGGAGAACGTCTGGGCGCTCTTGCCTGCCGCTTCGTCCCTGCAAGGTGGCACCCGCGAGATCAGCACCAATTGGGAAACCCAGCTCGCGGACGCACGTGCGCGTGCCGAAGGCGCCGATCGAGCGCTCGAGGGGGCTTTCGACCTGACGATCACTTCACCGGCGCCCGGCACCGTCGTGATCGCCGGCTCGGCCGTCACCGTGACCGTGAGCGTCGAGCCCGGCGTCACGGTCGATCAGATTGTGGTCGCGGGTCGCCACCAGGCGGTCAACGACACCTCGGCGCCTTTCCAGGTCTCCTTCGACGTGCCGCTCAGTGCCTTCCGCGGCTACGAGATTCGCGCCTTTGGCAAGAACAACACGACGAACGAGTACTTCCTCTCGGCGCCCGTTGAGCTCATCGCGCAGCCTTCTGCTGCGCTCCAGTCTCTCCAGATCGATCCGACGACCGCTTCCATCCTCGGTCCGGGCAATACGCTCGGTCTGTCCGTTCGAGGGGTATTTTCGGACGCTATTCTCCGCCCGATTCCCCCTTCCGAGGTTACCTGGACACCGCTCGATCCGGGTGTCGTCACAGTTGCAGCTGACGGAATCGCGACCGGTGTGGCAGTCGGGACGGCGACGGTACAGGCCGACTCCCAGTCGCTCCAGACGATCCGGCTCGTCAAGGTCCTGCCCCGGCCGCCGCTCGTCTTTCTGGATAACTTCGAAACCGGCGATACTTCGGAATGGTCTCTCACCGAGCCCCAATAGCGACTCTAGTGAAACGTAGGGCGGCGAGGCTGTGCTTCGTCGTCCTGCTCGGTGCGGGCTCGATAACTTGCGGGCCCGGAGGGGGTCGTTCGCTCGAGGCGGAGCGCATCCCGGTAACCGACGAGCCAGGCTGGCGGCTGTCGGAATTGTCGCTGTCCCCGAACGGCCAGTGGGCCGCCGTCTCCGCAGCATCCTCCAGCGAGCGGCTGGGATTCCGTCTGTTTCTCATCGATCTCGGCACGCTAACCGCTTCGGAGGCGACACCCTCGCGCGATGCTGAGGCACAGCTCGTCGCGAACCGCGAACCGGGTATGGTCACGGCGGTTTGGGCAGCCAACGGCAGCGAGCTGCGCTTCGCGGCAGGTCGCGTCGAACCGAGCTGGATCCTGGGCGCTTACCAGTCCGAGACCCCGACGTACCAGCGATCCGTGACGGTTGGATCACGAGCATGGTTTCGGGTCGCGGGAACGGCAGCAGGGCATTGGGCCCTCGAATTGGATGACTCACCCGCAACGGTCGAGCGCCCACCTGTAGAGGCTCATTCCATCGATCCCCGACTTACGATCCGCTGGCTGGGGAGGGGCAGTTTCGACCTTCTCGACCAGGAGCGCGGAGGTCGAGTCATAACGACCTTTCGCGGGATCACGTGGTATCACCTCGACACCGCCACGATCGCGCCCGGTGGGGACTGGATTGCTCTCACGGTCGGCCGAGAAGCCGCCTTCCACCACGGCTCCCGTGGTCTGCTCGTGGAGCGCGCGACGGGTCGCCGGACCGTCCTCGGGGATCTCTTGGTCGGAGCGCTCCACTTCCATCCGACGAAGAGGGAGATTTACGGGGTGTCGAAGGAAGGCGGGCCGGAATGGGAACTGGTGCGGTGGCGATACTGAATCGGGCCGAGGAGCGAGCACCCGCTCTCGCCCGCCACATTTTGGTTGCCCATCGTGGTGAAAGCCCTCCCAACGAGCGTCTCCTCGAGATGGCTCGGATGCCACTGACTCTCGTGAGCGGCTTCGAGTCGTTGGACACGTCGGAGTGGTCGCCCCGAGTTCGTTGGCGAGGGGCATGGCACTGAGAGGTTCTCTCCTCCGCAGGGGAATCGCCGCTACCAGCCTCGTTCTGGTCGCCTGCAGCCGCGGCGGCGAGCGCCGAGCCAGAGAACCTCTGGGTCCGAGGAGAGACAGGGGAGGCCTATCGAGAGGCGGGTACCGTGATCGGCTCCAGGTCGTGGTATTTCGTCGCTCCCTCAGGACCTCCGCGATCAGCCCCAACACCTCGGGTCCCCCCCAGAACATCTTTGCCCGTCCAGCCCCTGCGTGGCGGGATTCACTCACGGACTCTGAGCGGTGCTCCGACGGTCCTCCGAGACCCGGCGGCCCGGCGAGCTCAGGCGGCGCGCAGGGCCAGCGGCGGCAGCGGGCAGCCGAGCGCGTCGGCGATCGCCCGCAGGAGCTCCGACTCCTCGGCGGTGGCCTCGCGGTCGGCGGCGACGGTGGCGGCGGCCGCCGCGAGCAGCGCGCGCTTGCCCGCGGGGGGGAGCCCGTCGAGCCGGCCGAGCGCCCGGTCCACGGCCGCGAGACCGCACGACTCCCGCGGCACGAGCGCCGCGGGGGCGATCCCCCGCAGCTGCGCCGCACCGGCCGCAAAGGCGGCAACCGCACCGTCGGCCCCGCCGCACCAAGCGAGCGCCGAGAGCAGGAGCGCCGCCTCGGCCGAAGCATCGGCGAGTGCCACCGGGGCGGCCACCTCCGGTGGTGCGGACGCGAAGCGGGTTGCTAGATGCCGCGCGAGCAGGCGCTGGAGGGCGAACTCGAAGAGGCCGATCCGCTGGTCGGCGGCGATCAGCCGCTCGCCGAGGTGGGTGAAGCGCTCGTGCTGCGGCGGTGAGAGACGCCGGAGGGCCGGCACGGCGAGGTCCACGAGAGGGAGGCGCGCCTTGGGTGCTACTGCGCCGAGGGGTGCCACCAACCGTGCGAGCTCGGCGGTGATCTCCGGCGGGGCACCCTCGGCAATCGCCGCGAGCTGGCGTTCGCGCACCTCGGGACGGCGGTCGAGGAGGAGCCCGAGGACGAGCGCCTGGGCCGAGAGCGGCTCGCGCGCTGCCGCGGTGAGCTCGCGCGGCAGCGCGGAGAGCAGCGCGGCGGCCGCATCGAGGTCTTCCGCGTCGAGGCGCCCCACGGCTTCCGTCAAGCGCGCCGCGGCCGCACCCCCCGCGGCCGCGGCGAGGCCGGCGAGGGCGCCCTCGCCGAACCCGGTTGCGGACGGCTCGGCCGCCATCCGCGCCTCGCTCGCTCCGGCCGGGTCGAGGCGCGCGATCCGCTCGGCGAGCGGCGGATGCGTCGAGAGGAATCCGAAGAGCCGCTTCTCGATCCCGTCGGCGAAGAAGAAGTGGCTCGCCTCCTCGGCATTGGCCGAGCGGATCCGCGAGCCGGAGGCGAGGCCGCCGATCTTGCGCAGCGCGCCGGCGAGGCCCGCGGGGTTGCGCGTGAACTGCACCGCCGCGCTGTCGGCGAGGAACTCGCGCTGGCGCGACACCGCGGCCTGGATCAGCCGGCCGAAGAAGACCCCGATGTAGCCCACGGCGAGGAGGGCGAGGCCGAAGAGCGCGATGGCACCGCCGGCCCCGCGCCTGCCGCTGCCGCCCGACGAGGAGCGCCCCCCGCCAGTGACGCGCAGCGTCCAGTAGCCGACCAGCGCGATCACCAGGATCCCGTGCAGGAGCCCCGCGAGGCGCACGTTCAGGCGCATGTCGCCGTTGAGGATGTGGCTGAACTCGTGCCCGACCACGCCCTGGAGCTCGTCGCGCGAGAGCCGCTCGAGCGCGCCGCGGGTGACCGCCACCACCGCGTCGCCGGTGGTCAGGCCGGCGGCGAAGGCGTTGATCCCCTCCTCCTCCTCCAGCAGGAAGACGCTCGGCACCGGAATGCCGGAGGCCAGCGCCATCTCCTCGACCACGTTGAGCAGGCGGCGCTCGGCCGGCGAGGAGCTGTTCGGTTGCACCGGCCGGCCGCCGAGCGAGCGGGCGATCACCGGGCCGCCGCGGGCGAGGCTCGCGGTCTTGTAGAGGCTCCCGGTGGCGATGACGAGCAGGGTGACCGCCGCCGTGACCGCGAAGAGCGGCGGGTGGAAGAGCCCGGAGCCGGCGGCGAGCCCCGACTGCGCGAGCAGCAGGCGGACCGCGAGATAGACGGAGAGGACGATCCCCGCCACTGCGGCGGCGAAGAGGACGACCAGCCGGCGGCTCCGCCGTCGCGCCTCCTCCTGGCGGGAGAAGAAGTCCAAGCGGCCCGCCTCAGGTGAAGGAGACCTGGGGCGCCTGCCGCTCCGCAGCCGGGTTTTCGAGCTCGAGCAGCTGGGCCGGGGCGAAGCCGAAGGTGGTGGCGAAGAGCACCGCCGGGAAGACCTCGCGTCCGGTGTTGTAGGTCATCACCGCGTCGTTGTACGCCTGCCGCGCGAAGGCGACCTTGTTCTCGGTCGAGGTCAGCTCTTCCTGGAGCTGCAGCATGTTCTGGTTCGCCTTGAGATCGGGGTACGACTCGGCCAGCGCGAAGAGGCGTCCGAGCGAGCCGGTGAGCGCCGCCTCGGCGCTCGCGAGGCCCTGGATCGCGGCGCCGTCGGCGGGATTGGCGGCGGCGCGGGCGGCGGCGGCGCTCGCCTGGTTGCGCGCCTGGATCACCGCCTCGAGCGTCTCGCGCTCGAACTTCATGTACCCCTTGACGCTCTCGACCAGGTTGGGGATCAGGTCGTAGCGCCGCTTGAGCTGGACGTCGATCTGCGCGAAGGCGTTCTTGAACCGGTTGCGCAGGCCGACCAGGCGGTTGTAGATCCCGGCGATCCAGGCGGCGAGCAGGACCAGGACGGCGACGGCGACGATCAGGGCCATGGCGATACCTCCTCGGGGGTGGCGCGAAAGATAGCGCGGACGGCGTTCGGTTGTCGCGTGGTCTCCGGCCGTCGCGGGGGCGGCTGGCCCACCGGCCGGGCTCAGAAGACCGCGCCGAGCTCTCCGGGCAGGGCGGTGCGGCAGCGGGGGCAGACGAGCAGGCGGCCGCTGCGCGGGAGCGACGAGACGAAGTCGACCCGGGCGCGGTAGAGGCGCACGACGTAGAGGCGGTCGATCACCTCCCGGCAGCTCGGACAGCGCACGGGCTGCTCGAGGCCGTAGACGGCGACGGGCTGGCGCTCCCAGACCGCCTGGGTCGCATCCAGCTTCTCGGCCCCGGACGAAGGCTGGGGCTGGGGGGGGGGCGCCTGGCCCTTCGGGCCCTTGCTCACTCGCTTCTCCTCCCGCCGCGCCGCGCGGCGTGTCGCCGCGATGCTAGCAGGCCTCCGCGGCCTCCGGACCGTCTCCGGACGCCGAACCCTCCGGGGAGGTGAAGCGCGGAGCGAGGCGGCGGAACTCGCCGTCGAGCAGCTCGAAGAGGGCGCCGATCTTCTCGATCCGGGCGTCGAGCTGCTCGGTCCAGGGGGTCAGGACCTCGCCGTCGAACGAGAGGGCGTGGACGCGAAAGGTCGAGGCCTCGAGACGGAAGCGGAACTCGCCGGCGAGCAGGCGCGCCACGAGCAGCTCGGCCTCGCCGTCGAGGTAGTGCGCGAGCTCGGGGAGGACCGCGCCCTGCAGGCCGACGCGCGCCTCGCGGGTGCGCAGGCGGACGCTGCCCGAGATCGGCTCGACGAGCACCTCCCCCTCCTCGACGAGGGCGCGCAGGAAGCGGCAGCCCCAGACCGACTCGCCGGGCTGCTGGACCTCGAAGAACGGGTGCGGCGGTTCGTCCATGGCGTCGTCGAGCCAGGGGGCCTTCGGCTCGGCCGGGACGCCCACGCCGCGCAGCAGGTGGAGGCAGGTGCCGAGCAGGTTCTTCGAGGCGGTGGCGAGGTAGAGGGTCTCGCCGTCGAGGCAGCCCTCCACCACCCGAACGCGGGGGGCGCTCCTCCGCGCCAGCTCCTCGACCGCGAGGTCGCGCAGCTCGCGCCGCCGCGCGCGGCCGAGGAAGCGCAGGCCGCTCGCGGCGAGCTCGGCGTGGGTGAGCTCGCGGAGCCGCTCGGCCACCGCCGTGGCGTCGGGGCGGAGGCGGTCGATGCGGATGCGGAAGGCGTGGCGCCGCTCCCCGACCCGGTAGGGGGCGCCGCCCTCGAACGGCAGGAAGCCGGCGCTCTCCGGGTGCTCGGAGCCGGGCTGGAGCGGCACGAAGCCGAACGCGTCGAACGCCGGCTCGTCGGGCGCGCCGGCGACGGCGAAGCGGGTCAGGCTCACCGAGCCCGCGAGAAGTCCCATCGTCTCTCTCCTACGAAGCCCTGCGCCCCCGGTCCGGCAGGCGCGGAGCGGCCGAGTCTACGACTTCGGCTCCTCCCAGTCCCAGAAGAGGTCGCGGTTCGTGAGCTCCTCCTCCGCGGGACCGGCGGCCTCGGCGCGGCGTCCGCGCCCCTCGGCGTCGGCGATGCGCTCGCCCTCGATCCAGGCCAGCTGCTCCTCGAGCGACTCGGTCTCCTGGCGCCAGTAGTCGTCCGTGCCGAAGTGGGTCCAGGTGCGCGGGAAGACCGGGTCGTGCCAGCGGCGGGCGAGCCAGCAGGCGTAGTGGACGAGCCGCAGGCCGCGGAGCGGCTCGATCAGGGCCAGGGTGCGGCGGTCGAAGGCGCGCAGCTCCCCGTAGGCGTCGAGGAAGACGCCGCGCAGGCGCGCGGTCTCCTCGTCGCGCCCCGGGAGCAGCAGCCAGAGATCCTGCACCGGCGGTCCGAAGCGGGCGTCGTCGAAGTCGACGACGTGGAGCAGCTCGTCGCGCACCAGCAGGTTGCCGAGGTGGAGGTCGCCGTGGAGGAGGTGGGTCGGGACCCCTTCGGCGAGCCGGTCGTAGGCGTCGGCGATGGCGCGGGCGGCGCCGAAGTAGCGCGGCGCGAGAGCGGTGGGGACCCAGTCGCCGCCGGCCAGCCAGTCGAGATCGCGCCGCAGGTACTCGGCGCTCGTGAGCCGCTCGCGGTGCCGGGCCGGGAGCGCCACGGCGACGTTGTGGAGCCGCGCGACGAGCCGCCCGAGGCGGGCGGCGAGCGGCGCGTCGACCTCCTCCGGCGCCCGCCCGCCGCGGCGCGGGAAGACGCTGTAGAAGATCCCGTCGATCTCGGAGAGCGTCTCCCCGGCGGGGAACGGGAGGGCCGGGCAGACGGGGATCTCCGCCGCCGCCGCAGCGGCGAGGAAGGCGTGCTCCTCGAGCAGCTGCTCGCGGCTCCAGCGCCCCGGGCGGTAGAACTTGGCGACCACGCGCTGGCGGTCGGCGAGCTCCACCTCGTAGACCCGGTTCTCGAACGAGTTGAGCGGATAGCAGAGGGGGCGGCACGGGAGCCCGGCGGCCTCGACGGCGTCGAGCACCCGCTCCGGGGTGAGATCGAGGAAGAGATCCGTGGCCTGGGCCGCGTCGCGCATGCCGTCACAGTAGCAACGCGCGGCCAACCGGCCAAGGGCCGGCCGGGCGTCGGAAGGCGCTCAGCGGGCGCGGAAGAGGAGGAAGGTGATGTCGTCGGCGAGCGGCCGCGCGCCGTGCCAGGCTGCGGCCTCGCGGCGCAGCCGCGCCACCAGGGCCTCGGCGTCCCCCTCCGCGGCGGCGGCAGCCGCGAAGCGGGCCCGCGCCTCCTCGTAGCCGAGCGGTTCGCCGGCCTCGCCCACCAGCTCGGGGAAGCCGTCGCTCGTGAGCAGCAGGGCGTCGCCCGGGGCGAGCTCGACCTCGCGCTCGCCGTAGGTCGCGCCCGCCAGCGCGCCGAGCGGCGTCGCCGCGAAGGCGATCTCGACCACCTCCCGGGTGGCCGCGCGCCACCAGAGGGCGGGCGGCATGCCGGCGGCGGCGAGGCGGACGCGGCGCCCCGAGAGGCGCAGCACGGTGAGCGCCATCGCCATCCGGCCGAGGGCCATGCGCTGCACCTGGGCGTTCGCGCGCTCGAGGAAGGCGGCGGCGGAGAGCGCCGTGCCCTCGCAGATGAAGAGGCTCTTGACCACCGTGACCATGGTGCCGGCGGCGGCGCCGTGGCCGGTGGCGTCGCCGATCGCGACCACCGCCTCGCCGTCGTCGGCGACCTGCGCGTCGTAGTAGTCGCCGCCCACCTCGGTCGCGGTCTCCCTCGAGACCGCGACCTCGAGCCCCGCGATCTCGGGCAGGGCGCGCGGGAGGAGCGAGAGCTGGAACTGCCGCGCCTCCTCGAGCTCGCGCCCGCGGCGCTCGTTCTCCGCGGCCAGCAGGCGGCGCGCGATCTCCTCCTCTTTGCGCCGCTTCTCCTGCTCCACGAGCGCCCGGCGGTGCTCCTCGATCTGGCCGGCCATGCGGTTGAAGGTGGCAGCGAGGCGGCCGACCTCGTCCGCGGAGCGGACCGGCACCCGCACGTCGAGCTCTCCCGCGGCGAGCCGCTCGGCGCCCGCGGTGAGCGCGGCGAGGTTGCGGGTCATGCGGCCGGCGAGCGGGACGACGCCCACCAGCGCCAGCCCGATCAGGCCCACCCCGAACCCCAGGCTCCGCGCCGTCGCGCGGCGCAGGGCGCGGAGCGGCTCGGCGAGCGGCCGCGCGATGCCGAAGCGCAGGCCGGTCGCCGGATCCTCCCGGGTGACCACCACCCAGTCGTCGACCCCGCGGGCGCGGCGGCGCTCGGAGGAAGCGTCGCGCAGCCCCGGAATCGCGGCCAGGCGCGCCGCGTGCTCCGGGCTCGCGGCGTGGATCTGCTGCTCCGCGTCGATCGCGAACGGACTCTCCCCCTGGTCGGCGC
>JAHDVN010000105.1 GCA_023384635.1 Thermoanaerobaculia bacterium | reverse complement strand
AGCGCTGGGAGCGCGATCCCTCCTCCCGGCTCTTCCTGCAGCTGGCCGAGGAGTACCGCCGCGACGGCCAGCCGGCCGAGGCGGTCAAGATCCTGGAGACCGGCCTCGGGCACCATCCCGGCTACCTCGCGGCGCGCGTCGCGCTCGGCCGCTGTCGCCTCGAGACGGGCGACGCCGCCGGCGCCGCCGAGGCGCTGGAGCGGGTGATCGCCGCCGACCCCACGCAGCTCGTCGCCAACAAGCTCCTGATCGCCACCTACCTCCGGCTCGGGCGCACCGCCGAAGCGCGCGACCGCCTCGATCTCTACGTGCTGCTCAACGAGGCCGATCCCGAGATCGACACGCTGGAACGGCGGCTGATGGCGGCCGAGGACGCCGCCGCGCCCGCGGCGATGCCCGACCTTCCGACCGCCTTCGGCGAGCTCGAGGATCTCGCGCGGCACCCGAAGGGCCAGGAGGCCGCACCGGCCGAGCCGTATCAACCGCCGGCCGGCGCGCCCCCGCCACTCGGGCCCCGGCCGCCGGCCGCGCTCCACCTGGAGGCGCTGCCGCCTCCGGCTTCGGCCCGGCGCCGAGCGGACCCTGCCGCCCTGCCGGCGCCGTTCCCCGCCCTCGCCTCGGGCCGGCTCCACTCCGGCGCCCCTCCGCTCGCGGCGCTCGCCGCGGCGGGGATCTTCCGCTGGCACGCCGCCGCGACGGCCCTGGCCGTGGCGCTTGCCGCCGAGGCGGAGGAGCCTCTGCCGCCGCCCGAGCCGGTCGCCGGAACCCCGCCGGAGGTCGAGCCCGAGGTCGAGCCCGACGAGGAGAGGGCGCCGGCGCCCGCGGCCCGGTGGTGGGAGTCGGGAGTGCCCGCGGCGGGCCCCGCTGTCGCGGCGGAGGGCGGAGCCGGGACCGGGCCCGAAGCCCCCCTCGAACCCGAGATCGGGGTCGCCGCGGTGGTTGCGCCGGAGCCGGAACCCGAGCCGGAGCCGGAGCCGGAACCCGAGCCCGAACCGGAATCCCTGGCCCCCTCCGCCGGGCCCGTCCTCGAGGTGCCCGAGCCCGAGGTGGTGGCCGCCGTCGAAGAGCCCGCGGCCCTGCCCTGGTGGCAGCTCGCGCGGGCGGAGCCGCCGGCGGCGATCGCGCCGCCCGAGCCCGAGTCCGGGACGGCGATCGCCGAGACCTGGGAGTCCCTCCCCTCCCCGAGCGCCGCCGCCGTGGCCCCGGAGGTCGAGGCCGCGGCCGAGCCGCTGGGCGCGGTCGAGCCACCGCTCGCCGTCGAGCCGGCGCCGTGGAGTCCCGGCGCCCCCGAGTGGGAGCCCGAGCCCTCCGCGCCGGTCCTCGAACAGGAAGGGGGGGAGGACGCCGCCGCCTCCAGCGAGCCGGCCGCCGGGGAGGCGACGACCACGCTCGCCGAGCTCTACCTCCAGCAGGGCCACCTCGCGGAGGCCGAGAGGGCGTTCACGGCGGTGCTCGCGCGGCGGCCCGGAGACCCGGCGGCCGAGGCGGGACTCGCGGAGATCGCCGAACGGCGATCCGGACCGGTGCGGGCCGCCGACCTGCTCGGGAGCGACGCCGCGCCGGCGGGCCTGACCGGGCGCAAGATCCAGGTTCTCCAGCGCTACCTGCAGCGCATCCGCGAGGGGGTCAAGCGCCATGTTCCTTGAGCGGCTCAGCACCATCCAGGGGCGGATCGACGGCGCGGTCGCCCTCTCGCTCGTCGATCGCGACGGCATCCCGGTCGAATCGGTCAGCTCGGACCCGGGGCTCGACCTCGAGGTGCTGGCCGCCGAGATGCTCGCGCAGGTGCGCCTGATCTCGGACCAGAACCGCGAGCTGGCGGTGGGAGCGGTGCAGCAGTTCTCCGTCACCACGGACCGGATCTCGCTGCTCATCAGCGTCGTCGCCGACGGGTACTACCTGCTGCTCGTGCTCCAGCCGGAGGCGAGCTACGGCCGGGCCCGGTTCGAGCTCAAGCGCGCGCGGCTGCTCTTCGAGGGCGACCTCGAGTGACCGGGCGCCGGCCGGGGGGCGTCGGAGCCTCCGGACCGGTGCCGATCGCCCGGGAGGCCGTCGGTCGAACCCGGGCCAGGAGGGGGAAGTGTTGACGTTCGAACAGATCAAGGAGCTGATCGAGCTCGTCGCCGCGCGCGGCCTGGACGAGCTCGTGGTCGAGCGCTCGGGCTTCCGCCTGCGGATCGGCGGCAAGCCGGCCGTGATCACCGCCGCGGCGGCCGCCGCGGCGCCGCCGTCGCCGACCGCCGCGACGGCGCCGGTCGCGCTCGCGCCCGCGCCGCCCGAAGCCGCTCCGGCCGCCGACCTGCACGAGGTGACCTCGCCGATCGTCGGCACCTTCTACGCCGCCCCCAGCCCCGACGCCGAGCCGTTCGTGCGCGTCGGCGACCGGGTGCGCAAGGGGCAGGTGCTCTGCATCGTCGAGGCGATGAAGCTGATGAACGAGATCGAGGCCGACGTCGACGGCGAGGTCGTGGAGATCTACCCGAGCAACGCGCAGCCGGTCGAGTTCGGCGAGCCGCTCTTCGGCCTGCGGCTCGGCTGAGCGCGGCGATGTTCCGCAAGATCCTGATCGCCAACCGCGGCGAGATCGCGCTGCGGATCATCCACGCCTGCCGCGAGCTCGGGATCCCGACGGTGGCGGTCTACTCGACCGCCGACCGCGACTCGCTGCACGTCACCTACGCCGACGAGGACGTCTGCATCGGGCCTCCGCCCTCGGGCGGGAGCTACCTGAACGTCACGGCGCTCATCTCTGCGGCGGAGATCACCGGCGCCGACGCCGTGCACCCGGGATACGGCTTCCTCGCCGAGAACGCGCGCTTCGCCGAGGTGCTGGCCGAGTGCCGCCTGGGCTGGATCGGTCCGCGGCCGGAGACCATCCGCCTCATGGGCGACAAGGCGCGGGCACGCGAGACCGCCAAGTCGTGCGGCGTGCCGGTGCTCCCGGGCAGCGAGGGGGCGCTCGCGGACGCCGCCTCGGCCAAGCGGCTGGCGGCGGAGATCGGCTATCCCGTCATCCTCAAGGCCGCGGCCGGGGGGGGCGGGCGCGGGATGCGGATCGTGCACCAGGAGAAGGACCTCGAGGGTCACCTGACGACCGCCGCCAACGAGGCCGCCAAGGCGTTCGGCGACGGCTCGATCTACCTCGAGAAGTACCTGGTCGAGCCGCGCCACGTCGAGTTCCAGGTCTTCGGCGACCGCCACGGCGCGGCGGTCCATCTCGGCGAGCGCGAGTGTTCGATCCAGCGCCGCCATCAGAAGCTGATCGAGGAGTCCCCTTCGCCGGCCCTGACCCCCGAGCTGCGGCGGCGGATGGGGGAGGCGGCGGTGCGGCTCTGCGAGGCGGTCGGCTACGAGAACGCCGGCACCATCGAGTTCCTGCTCGACCGGGACGGCTCCTTCTACTTCATGGAGATGAACACCCGCATCCAGGTCGAGCACCCGGTGACCGAGATGGTGACCGGCACCGACCTGGTCAAGCAGCAGATCCTGGTGGCGGCCGGCGAGCGGTTGGACCTGCCGAACGGCCCGGAGCCGCGCGGGCACGCCATCGAGTGCCGGATCAACGCCGAGGACCCGGAGACGTTCGCCCCCAGCCCGGGCCGTCTCACGACGCTGCACCTCCCCGGCGGCCCGGGGGTGCGGGTGGACACCCACGCCTACCAGGACTACGTCATCCCGCCGCACTACGACAGCCTGGTCGCCAAGCTCATCTGCCACGGCAGCGACCGCGCGGAGGCGATCGCACGCACCGCGCGGGCGCTCGACTTCCTCGTGGTGGAAGGGATCAGGACCTCGGTGCAGCTCCATCGCCGCATCGTGCGCGACTCCCAGTTCGTGGCGGGAGCGCTCTCCACGCGGTTCATGGAGCAGTTCCTGGAGCGGGAGCAGATCGCCCGCCGCTCCCACGGCGCCGGCCGCGAAGGGAAGGACTCGTGAGCCGCGCGGTCGCGGGAGGGCGGCTCCCGGGCCGGAATCCGGGGTGCCCTGCGTGCGCCTGCTCCTGACCGGCTTCATGGGAGCGGGCAAGACGACGGTCGGCGAGCGCCTCGCGGCCCGGCTCGGCTGCCCCTTCGTCGATCTCGACCGGGAGGTGGAGGAGGCGGCTGGCCAGGGTGTCGCGGAGATCTTCGCTGCGCACGGCGAGGCCCGGTTCCGCGAGCTCGAGCGGCGGGCGCTGGAGGCGGCGCTCGCCGCCCCCGAGGTCGTGGTGGCGACGGGGGGCGGTACGCTCACCCTCCCCGACAACCTCGAGCTCGTGGCAGGCCGGGGGGGGCTCGTGGTCTGGCTCCACGTCCCGTTCCCGGTGATCGTCGCGCGGCTCGGGGGCGTCGACCGGCCGGACCGCCCCCTCTTCCGCAGCGAGACCGAAGCGTTCGCCCTCTACCACCGGCGGCTCGAGGCCTACCGCCGGGCCGACTTGCGGGTCGACGTCGACGCCGCGGCCACCCCGGAGGAGGTCGTCGGGCGGATCCTGCTGCAGCTGCCGAGGAGGCAGCCGTGCGCTACCTGATCCTCTCCGACGTGCACGGCAACTGGGACGCGCTCTCGGCGGTGCTCCGGCGGGTGCGGCGGAAGCGCTTCGACGCTTTCCTGGTGCTCGGCGACCTGGTCGGCTACGGCGCGGCTCCGAACCAGGTGGTCGAGGCGGTGCGCGGGCTTCCCGGCCCGGTGCGCCTCGTGCGCGGCAACCACGACAAGGTCGTGGCCGGCCTGGAGACCGGAGAGAACTTCAACGCCACCGCCCACGCGGCCGCGCTCTGGACCGCCTCGCACCTGACGGCGGCGAACCGCCGCTTCGTGCGCGAGCTGCCGGCCGGCCCGATGCCGATCGACGAGCGGGTGGCGATCTGCCACGGCTCGCCGCTCGACGAGGACCAGTACCTCTTCTCGGCGCTCGACGCCCTCGAGATCTTCACCCACTTCCACGGACCGCAGATCGTCTTCTTCGGCCACACCCACCTGCCCTCGCGCCTCGAGCGCGGCCCCACGGGGCTGCAGGTGGCGCTGCTCTCCGGCGAGTCGGGGGTGGTGCGGATCGAGCCGGGGCGCCGCTACCTGCTCAACCCCGGTGCCGTTGGCCAGCCGCGGGATCGCGATCCGAGGGCGGCGTTCATGATCTACGACGGCGACGCCGGAATCGTGCGCTGGTACCGCATCCCGTACCCGGTGGAGCGGGCACAGGAGCGGATCCGGAAGGCGGGCCTGCCGAAGAGCCTCGCCGACCGGCTGGCCCTCGGGCTCTGAGGGGCGGCGCCTCCCGCCGGAACCGCCGCCCCGTCCAGCTCGCGCCGGGCCGCCGTCAGCCGCCGGCCGCCGCCTGCACCTCGTCGTGCCGCAGCGCCTGGCGGAAGCGGTGGATCCCCGCCAGGGTGCCCCCGAGGAAGATCAGGTAGAGGCCTCCCCAGACCAGCTGGATGAGTGGCTTGCGGGTGACGTCGAGCGAGAGCCTGGCGGGAGTGCCCGGCAGCTCCGGCAGGCCCGCGAGCAGCAGCTCGACGGCGCCGCTCTCGGCGTCGATCCCGGAGAGCGCGACGCTCCCGCCCCCGGGGATCTCGACCGGAGGGAACTCCGTCCGGCCGTCGGGCGAGAAGCGGAAGAGCGGGGTGACGCGCTCGCTCCGCCCGGCGCGCGTGATCTCGAGCACCGCGCCGACGGTCATCGCCGTCGGCGGCCCGCTCGCCGCCGGCATCGCCCCGTGGGCCCCGGTGTCGAGGTCGAAGCCGAGGAAGCGCACCGCGACGCCGCCGCGCTCGGCGACCTGGTCCCTGGTCAGGATCACCCGGCCGCCGGGCTCGCCGGGGTCGTACTCGAGCGGCGAGATGTAGAGGTCGAGCAGCGGGAAGCTGCGGATGTGCGGGTTGGCCATCAGCTGCTGCGAGCGGTCGTTGACGAAGAGCTTCGGGTAGGCGAGGTAGCGCCTGCCGTCGGCGCGCACCACCTCGACCTCCATCCGCTCCTTCGCGGCCGCGGTGCGCGGCACGAAGCGGTGGAAGGTGAGGGTGAGATCGCCGACCTGGGCCGGACGCCCCCGCTCGAGCGTCACCTTGGCGCTCTCGTCGTAGGCGGAGGAGGCGAGGAAGCCGAGCAGGATGACGCCGACGCCGACGTGCGTCACGTAGCCGCCGGCGGTCCTCAGGCCGCCCCGGCGGACGAGGCCGGCCGCCGCCGCGAGGTTCGCGGCCAGCGCCGCGACCGCGAGCAGGACGAGCAGCAGGTGGAACGGGTCGCGCACGCCGAGCGGCACGGCGACCGCGGCGCCGGCGAGGCCGGCTGCGAGGGTCCAGCGCGCCTTGCGGAGCAGCTGACCCCAGCCCGCCGTCTCGCGCCAGGAGAGTAACGGCACCAGGGACAGCAAGAAGGCCACCAACAGGGCGATCGGCATGTTCACCCGGTTGTAGAACTCGGGGCCGACCTGGCCGGGGTTCTCCATGAAGCGGGTGAGGAGCGGCGCGGAGGTGCCGAGCGTCACCACGATCGCCGAGGCGAGGAGCGCGATCGTGCCGAGCACCACGAAGGTGCCGCGGGAGAGCAGCGGGTCCTCGCTCGGCGCCGACGGGATCTCACGCAGGCGGGTCGCCATCAGGTAGGCGGAGCCGAGGAAGAAGAAGAGCATCAGCGCCACCAGCCAGCCGGAGATCCCGAGGTCGACGAAGCTGTGCACCGAGAAGTCGGCCAGCACCCCCGAGCGGGTCAGGAAGGTGCCGTAGAGCACCGAGAGGAAGACGAGGGTGGCGAGGACGACGTTGAGGCGGCGGAAGCGCCCCTTGGTCCGCTCGAGGTAGAGCCCGTGGATCAGCACGGTGCCGAAGATCCAGGGGATGAGCGAGGCGTTCTCCACCGGGTCCCAGCCCCAGTAACCGCCCCAGCCGAGGGTCTTGTAGGCCCAGTAGCCGCCCATGAGGATGGCGGTGCCGAGCACCAGGAAGCCGAAGAGCGCCCAGGGGAAGGCGCGGGTCGCCCAGTTGCCGTAGTCGCGCCGCCAGAGGGCGGCCATCGCGAAGGAGAACGGCACCGCCGCGGCCGCGTAGCCGATGAACATGATCGGCGGGTGGATCACCATCCAGTTGTCCTGGAGGAGCGGATTCAGGCCCACGCCGTCGGCCGGCGTCTGGGCGAGCATCACGAACGGGTTCTCCCGCACCAGGATGAGGAGCAGGCCGAGCTGGGTGAGGAGGTAGGTGCCCATCACCGGCGCCTCGTCGCGCCCCGAGGCGCGCACCAGCGGCAGGCCGAGCAGCGCGCCCCAGAACAGCCAGACGAGGAAGCTCCCCTTCTGACCGGCCCAGAACGCGGCGAGCTGGAAGTGCGTGGCGAGGTCGTTGCCGGAGTACTGGTAGACGTACTCGATCCGGTAGTCGCGCAGGTAGAGGCAGACGAGGAGCACGGCGGAGGCGAGGGTCACGGCGAGCGCGAAGAAGCGGTAGGCGCGGCGGCCGAAGAGGAGGGCCGTGCCGTCGCCGCCGAGGGCGCGGGCGTAGCCCCAGAGCGCGGCGAGGGAGAAGCCGAGAGCGCACCAGAGCGCCACCGCGCCGGGCAGGTAGAGCGACGAGAGATAGCTCATGGCCGGCTCAGCTGTACGTCTTCACTTCGGCGCCCTGGTACTTGCTCGGGCACTTCACCAGGAGCTTGCCGGCCGCGAACTCGTCGCGGGAGCGGTCGTAGCTTCCGATCGCGACGATGCTGATCGCGTCCTCGAAGTTCGCGGGCTTGACGCCGTGGTAGCGCACGCGCAGGGTCTGCTGCGTTGCCGGATCGACGAGGGTGAAGAGCAACGAGGAGCTCTCGGCGTCGTAGCTCGAGCTGTCCCTCGCGAGCCCGCCCGCGACCTGCACGGTGCGCGCCTGCTCCCGTGCCTCGGGGTAGGAGACGTAGGGGGTGAGGGCGGTCTGGAACGAGGTGAGCGAGAAGCCGGCGAAGGCCAGCAGCAGCAGGGCCCCCGCGATGTAGGCGATGCGGCGCTTCATGAGTCGTTCTCCGTCCGGTCGAGCTGCCGCTGCAGGCGGAGCAGGTAGAGGAAGATCCCGCTCCAGATGATCAGATTGACCGCGACGAGGGCCCAGTTGGTGCCGTCGTTCATGGAGTGGTCCTCCCGGGAAGGGCCCGCTCGGCGCGGGCCTTGAGACGCACCTGGATCCGGTGGATCCAGAAGAAGAGCACGGTGAAGGCGAGCGAGCTGGCGGCCAGCACCTGCAGCATGCGGCTCTCCATCTCGACCCGGCCGCGCGTGTTGACCACGGTGTCGGGGTGGAGGGAGAAGGTCAGGCGCGGCAGCACGAAGAAGAGGAACGGCGCCACCACCAGGCCGAGGACGGCGTAGGCGGCGGCCAGGCGCCGCCGCGCCTCCGGCTCCTCGACGGCGGTGCGCAGGGCGAGGTAGGCGGCGTAGAAGAGCATCGCCAGCACGATGGAGGTCTGGCGCGGATCCCAGTTCCAGTAGGCGCCCCACATCACCTTTGCCCAGATGGCGCCGGTCACCGTCGCCAGCACGCAGAAGAGCAGCCCGAGCTGGACGGCGGCCTCCGCGGCGTGGTCGTCGCGCTCCCGGCGCCCGCCGGCGAGAAAGCGGATGCTCCAGGCGCCGGCGGCGAGGAAGGCCACGAACGAGACCCAGGCCATGGGGACGTGGAAGAAGAGGATCCGCGACGACTGGCCGACGAAGCCCTCCGCCAGCGGAGCGTAGAAGAAGGCCGCCCAGATCACGAGCGCGAGCCAGAGCCAGAGCAGCCAGGGAAGGATCCTTCTCATGGGTTCCAGATCACCGGAAAGAGCATGAGGCCCACGATGGTCATCGAGGCATCATACAGAACGAGTTGCGTGAGCTCGGCGCCGGCGTCGCCGCCGAGCACCGCAGCGCGGGTGGCGGCGATCGCGAGCAGCAGGAGCGGCAGCAGCACGGGGAAGGAGAGGACCGCGAAGAGCGTCGACTGGCCACGCGCCTGGCCGACGATCGCGGCCACCAGGGTGCTGGCCGCCGCCAGCCCGTAGCCTCCGGCCGCCAGCGCGGCGACGAAGCGGCCGGGGTGCGCCACCGGCAGCTGCATCATCGCCAGGAAGAGGGGCGCGGTGAGCGCCTCGATGGCGAAGAAGAGGACGAGCGAGAAAGCGAGCTTGCCGGCGAAGAGGGCCGACGGGGTGGCGGCGAGCCGCAGCGCCGTGGCGGTGTGCTTCTCCTCCTCGTGGCCGAAGACGCGCGGCAGGCCGGCCGCGGCGGCGAAGAGCAGGATCAGCCAGAGGAGCATCGGGAGCACCGCGCCGCGGGCCTGCTGGTCGGCGCCCAGCGGGCCGAGCGCGACGCTCACCACGACCAGTGTGGTGAGCGCGAAGAGGAGCACGGTATTGAGCGCGTAGCGAGTACGCAGCTCGCAGCGCCAGTCCTTCGTGAAGACGGCGACCGCCTCAGAGAGCCAGGTCGATGCGGCCCGCGACACGCGGCAGCTCCAGGTGCGAGGGGTTGGCGACGACGGCGAGCCCGCCGGCGTCGAGGTGCTCGGCGAGCAGCGCCGCGGCGAGCGCGACGCCCGCGGCGTCGAAGTGCTCGAGCGGCTCGTCGAGGAGCAGCAGCCGCGGGCGATGGAGGAGCGCGAACGCCCAGCGCAGGCGCTGGCGCATGCCGGAGGAGAGCGCGCCGCAGAGCCGCTCGGCCGGCAGGCCGACGCGCGCGCGAAGCTCCTCGCCGCGTGCCGCGGGGAGCCCGCGCAGGCGGCAGAAGAAGCCGATGTTCTCCGCCACCGAGAGCTCCTGGTAGAGGGCGAGATCGGGGGAGAGGAAGCCGACCCGGTGGCGGCGCGCGGCGGTGTCGAGCGACTCGCCGTCCTCGCGATAGTCGATCCGCCCGCGATCCGGGGCGAGGAGGCCGGCGAGGCACTTGAGCAGCGTCGACTTGCCCGAGCCGTTCGGGCCGCCCACCGCGAGCACCTCGCCCGGCGCCACGCGGCCGCCGACGCCGCCGAGGACACGGAGGCGGCCGAAGGCGCGGACGACGCCGGCGAAGTCGAGGAGGGTCGCCTCCGACATTGGAGGGGGATTATACGGAGCGGGAAGGGTAGCATCCGGGTCCATGCAAAGGACGAAGACACTCTTCTTCTCCGCGGCCGTCGCCCTCCTCCTGCCCTCCTGCGCCTCCCGGGGGCCGGCCCCCGCCGGCGGCGAGGCGGAGCTGGCGACGCGCGCCACGCTGCTGATGCTCGCCGACCGCCGCGAGTTCCAGCGCCTCCCCCTGGAGGCGGCGATCGGCGGCGGGCCCGCGCTCCGCGAGGAGCTGGCGACGACCCTCGGCTGGATCGGCGACCCGCGCGGCCGCGAGCTCCTCGCAGGGCTCCTGCGCGACCCGGCACCGCCGGTGCGCCGCGCCGCGCCGCTCGCGCTCGGCCTCCTGGGGAGGAGCGAGGCCGTTCCCGACCTCCTCGTGGCGGTCACGGATCCCGACGCGGAGACCGGGATGCTGGCGGTCGAGGCGTTGGGGAAGCTGGGGACACCGCTCGCCGAGCTCCTGCCCCGGCTCGCCGCGCGCGGCGCGCCGGAGCGCGCG
>JAHDVN010000573.1 GCA_023384635.1 Thermoanaerobaculia bacterium | reverse complement strand
ACCACGCGACACTCAAGAAGTAGCCAAGCCGGCCCTCGACGCCATCCACGCCACGTCGGAGGGGATACATGACGACAGCACTGTCACCGCGTAGCAGGCCTACTACCTGACCACCATGACCTGGCGCGTCAGAAGGCAGACTACCCTTGAGAGTTCTCTTCAGATTGCGAACCAGGAAATAGGGAAAGCTGTTCCCCGCCCTCAGGAACGTGAACTTCGGCGCGGCGCTGCGTTAGCACTTCAACGAAGCGCTCGAACGACCGCGCACATTCGGCAACCAACCCTTGGCTCTCCAGCACAACGAAGGTCGCACACGATCTTGCCTGGCAGTTGAGAGAGCGCTCCGGGTTGAACTCGATGTCGGAGAATGCTGCATATCTGCGGAGACGTCGCAGGTACTCCTCGTGCGGGGTCACGGCTCGAAGATAGAGCCAATCGTAGAAGGCGGTCTTCGGCTCCAGCGGATACGAACGCCCCTCTAACTGGAAGGAAACCAGCTTGCCCGACGAAACCAGGCGCTCATCTCGCTTCGCATCCCGTGGCTCAGCGCGCAGCAAGTCCGTGAAGGGGCCACCATTCTCAAAGACCTTGCTGCTCTGAAAAGTGCTCTCGAGGCTCTCTTGGCGCCCGTCGCGGAGAGCAATCTTCAGCGAGAAGGCACTGAGCCTCCTACCCAATGGCTCCTCCGACTTGGTGGACACCTCGAGGACAGGCGCTATTCCGAGGTCTGCAGCGGCCCTGTGCAGCTCCGCGACGTTTTTCTTCTTCTGGGCCGCCGACATTCCTTTGTGCCAGAGGAAGCTGATCATCCGCTCCTCGACGAGCGTGTCAGAGCCCTTGCAAGGGAGGAAGACCGGGCGCTGAGCCACTCTAGAGCCCCCCAATCAACCGAAGAGGGACCATCACGGGCACGAGAACTTCGTACTTCTTCGCCTGCCTGCGGCGAAGAACCATGTCGGGCCCGTCCAGAGCACTGGCATCGTAGACGGCAGAGAAGTCCATCCTCTCTAGCGCTTGGTCAAGAGAGAGCAATTCCATCCCCGACTTGTTCGAGACGCCAGGCGTGAACCTAATTCCATCGCAGAGGAGGACGTCCGGGTGAACCCGCAGGAACCGAGACGACAGGATGCGCCCCTCCTGCCTGGCCAGGTATTCCATCGGGTGTTCGTTGAACAGGCAGAGGTGCACGAAACCGTCGAGACCCCTGCGGGCATCGGCATCGTGGCTCGCTGGCGGATGAAGGCCCCGGCGTCGAAGCTCTTTGAGAGAGAGCAATCCACCGGCGTCCTTGATGAACGGCAGGTTCCGCTCGTCGGTGAAGTGAAAGAGGCAGCTGACCCTGTGCATCGCTACGAAGGCCGCCGGGGTCATGTGTCGAATTCTGCACGGTGCAGGAGCGAATATCCACAGTCAACCCCCGAAAGCGCCTCGCACACCTTGCATCACCCAGGTTGCGCCACCTTCCAT
>JAHDVN010000104.1 GCA_023384635.1 Thermoanaerobaculia bacterium | reverse complement strand
TCCTTCGGGATGGGGAAGGGAGTGCCGGCGAGCGCGTTGCGCACGCCGTTGCCGCCCTCGGCGAGCTGGGCGGTGCCGGCGTACTTCTTGGTCGCCTCGTAGATCCGCTGCGGCGCCGCCGCCGTGCGGTGGCTGGGGTAGACCGGGATCGAGAAGGAGTCGTAGGCGCGGAGCATCGCCTTGTGGCCCTCGGCGAGCTGGTCCGCGTACTGGTCCATGTTCTTGGCGGTGATCGTGAAGAGGGGCTTCTCGCCGGCGAACGGGTCGACGTAGTGCTGGCCCGGCTGGTAACCGGCCGGCGGCTTCGCGAGCCCGCCGTCCCAGGCGGGAATCGTGCCTTCGGCGTTGCCGGCCTTGAGGCCGCCGAGGGGCGTCAGCGTGGTGCCGAGCTGCGCCACCTCCTGCGACGAGAGCTGGGCGAAGGCGGCGCCGGCGACGAGGACGGCGCCGGCGGCGAGGATGCAGACTTGCTTCAGGGCCTTGCTCCGCATGTTGCTTCCGGCCTCCCTAGAACGAGTACTTGATGTTGGCCGCGACGAAGTCGCGGTCGTTGATCAGGTTGTAGCGGCCCGCCCCGAAGAAACGGGTGTAGCTCAGGTCCCACTCCCAGTTGATGCGGTACTGGAAGCCGAGGCCCGCCGTGAGCGCCTTGCGCCCCTCGATGAAGTTGCCGCCCGGTCCGGGGGAGATGCCGCTGACGTCGTGCGCCCAGGAGAAGCGCGGCGAGAGGTTCACCGCCCCGATCGCGTTGTTGTAGTCGAATCGCCCGGCGAGGACGTAGCCCCAGGCGGTGTCGGTGGGGAAGGCGGAGGCCGGCTCGGTGCCCGGCTGGACGCCCGCCACCTGGTGGATCTGGTTGCCGCTGGTGTAGGTGCCCGGGGCCTCGAGGCGGAGCACGTTCTGCGACGGCAGGTCGTGGACCTTCCCCCAGCCGGCCTCGCCCACGAGCACGAACTGGTCGGCGCCGAGCGCGCGGCCGAAGACCTTGGTCGCGGTCAGCTGGACCTGGGTGGTGTCGAAGCGCCGGTAGCCCTGGATCTCCTCGCCGAAGCCGTAGCCGCCGAGCTGGCCGGTGGTGGCGAGCAGGTTGCCGAGGCCGCGCAGCGGGGCGAGCTGCGGGATCGCCGGCAGCAGCCGCAGCGGCGAGAGCGCGGCGAAGAGGATCTCCACGTCGTCGACCTGCAGCGGCAGGTCCTGGCGGTGTGAGACCTCGCCCTGGAGCGCGATGCCGGTCCGTCCGAGCTGGGCGTTGAAGCTGAGGCCGTAGAGCTGGATGTCCTCGGGGTACTCGAGGAAGTAGTGGGCGCTCGCCGCGTAGTTGCCGTTCACGAGCAGGGCGGTCTGCGTTCCGGTGCGGGCCATGATCACCGGCAGGCGGCTGTGGTAGTTGAGGTAGAAGAGGCCGAACTCGGTGCCCCCGAGGGAAGGCACGAAGAGGCGGAAGGCGGCGCCGTACTGGCCGCCGTCGTCGGCCTCGCGGTCGCTGCCCTTGGGCACCGCCACGCCGACCGGGTTGCCGGGGACGTTGAAGCCGACCGGGATCGAGTCGGGGGCGCTGCCGAATCCGAGCATCACCTTCGTGGCGCCGGCGCCCGCGAGGTCGGTGGTGCTGAAGTAGCTGCCGACCGGGTCGATCTTCGTCTCCTCCCAATCGTACTGGTAGAAGGCCTCGATCGAGGTGTTCTCCGAGGGCTTCAGGCTGAGCAGCACCGCGCCCACCGGCAGCAGCGCGTCGCGCAGCTCCGAGCCGGGCACGCGCAGGGCGCTGACGTCCACCGGATTGACGGCGTTGATGCCGCCCTGGATGAACGTGCTCTCGCCCCAGTTGATGACCTGCCAGCCGGCCCGGATCTCGCCCGGCAGCGTGCCCAGGTGGAACCGGTACCAGGCGAAGGCGTCGCGGATCTCGGCGCGGCTGCCGACGCGCTCGAGGGCGTCGTCGGACAGCGCCGTGCGCGCCCGGTCGCCCTCCTCGTTCTCGTAGTCGTAGAAAGCGAAGCCGCGCACGAAGCCGCCGAAGTTCTTGTAGCTGAACTCCAGCTCGCTCGTGAGCTTGAGCGCGTTGCTCGCGATCCCCGTCTTGTAGTTGAGGTTGCCGTCGTCGCCGTTGACCGAGAAGCCGGTGCCCCCGGCCGCGAGGCCGACGATGCTCTTGTCGGGATCGTCGAGGCGGTAGAAGAGGCCGTAGGAGATGGTGTTGTCCCAGCTCCACTTGAAGTCGCCCTTCGAACCCTCGATCGCCAGCGCCGGCGCAGCCAGCGAGGCGAAGATCGCCGCCACGAGCGCGGCGATCGCGACGCTCCGGCGGTTCCTGCCCTTCTTCGTCTCCATTCCTCTCCCTCCAACGGGTCGGCGCGCAGGTGATGGCAATGCCACGGAGCCGCTCCCCCATTGCTCCACCTGCCCGCTAAAGCGGGTGGAATCTATAGAAGATGCCGGTCATCACGAAAGACGCGGCGCGGAAATCCGAAATGCCGCGCCGCGGAGGGATCGTGCCGCGTCGCGGCGTCTGGCGGGAGGGCGGAGGGGGGGCTATCATCGCCCCGCTCCGCCCGGCTCTCCGGGCGCCAGGTGCCGCCATCTCCCGCCCCTCTCCCCGGGCCGCCGTGGCCCTCGCC
This sequence comes from Thermoanaerobaculia bacterium, assembly GCA_023384635.1. Classification (GTDB taxonomy): domain Bacteria; phylum Acidobacteriota; class Thermoanaerobaculia; order Multivoradales; family JAGPDF01; genus JAAYLR01. The sequence continues at coordinate 7,963 of JAHDVN010000104.1, read as the reverse complement.
CTCTTCGTGACCTTCCTCTGGTCCACCTCGTGGGTGCTGATCAAGGTCGGCCTGCGCGAGCTCGCGCCGCTCTCGTTCGCCGGGCTGCGCTACGCGCTCGCCGCGCTCCTCCTGCTGCCGGCGCTGGCGCTGCGCCCGGCCGACCGGGCGGCGCTCGGCGGGCTCGGGCTCCGGGGCTGGGCGGAGCTCACGGGCCTCGGGCTCGTCCTCTACGCGGTGACGCAGGGGGCGCAGTTCGCCGCCCTGGCCCTCCTGCCCGCGGCCTCGGTCGGCCTGGTGCTCGCCTTCTCGCCGCTCGCGGTGGCGGTGGCGAGCGCGCCGCTCCTCCACGAGCGGCTCGAGCGGCGGCAGGGGGCGGGGCTCGCCCTCTTCCTCGCCGGGGCACTCCTCTACTTCGGCGCCGGGGCCTGGCCGGCGGGGCGCGCGGCGGGGCTCGCGGTGGCGCTCCTGGCGCTCGCGGCCAACGCCGCGGCCTCGATCCTGGGGCGCGCCGTCAACCGCCGGGGACGGCTCTCACCGCTCGCGGTCACGGCGGTGAGCATGGGCCTCGGCTCGGCGGCGCTGCTCGCCACCGGGATCGCGCTCGAAGGGCCGCCGCGGCCGTCGCCGGCCGGCTGGGCGATCCTCGCCTGGCTGGCGGCGGTGAACACCGCCCTCGCCTTCACCCTCTGGAATCGCGCCCTGCAGCGCCTGACGGCCACCGAATCGAGCCTCCTCAACAACACCATGCTCGTCCAGGTCGCCGTCCTCGCCTGGCTCTTCCTGGGCGAGCGGCTCGGCGGGCGCGAGATCGTGGGCCTCGCCTTGGCGCTCGGTGGCGTGGCCCTGGCGCAGCTGCGGGGCCGGCGGCCCCGCTGATCTCGCGGATCGGGCCCGCCGCTCAGCCGGCGGCGGCGATCCGCTCCGCGCGGCGCGCGAGCGCGGCCTCGATCTCGGCGACCTCGGCCGCCGCGAGGCGGAAGGTGAGGGCGCCGGCGATGCCGTCCACCTGGCGGGGGTTGCGGGCGCCGACGATCGCCCCGGTCACCGCCGGGTGGGCGAGGGTCCAGGCCACCGCCACCTCGCCCGGGCCGCGCCCGTGCCGGGCGCCGATCGCGGCGAGGCGTTCGACCAGCTCGAGGTTCGCCGAGAGGCGCGGCTCGCGCAGCTCCGGGCTGAACCGCTTGCGCCAGTCGTCCTCGGGCAGGCTGGCGATCCGCTCGCGCGTCATCGCGCCGGTCAGCAGCCCCGCTCCCATCGGCGAGTAGACGATCGTCGCGGTGCCGTGGGCGGCGCACCAGGGGAGGATCGCCTCCTCGATGCCGCGCCGCACCATCGAGTAGGGGGGCTGGAGGCTGGTCACGGGCGCGATCCGGGAGACCCGCGCGAGCTGGCCGGCGTCGAAGTTCGAGACCCCGATCCAGCGCACCTTCCCTTCGGCGCGCAGCGCGGCGAGCGTCGCCCAGGCCTCCTCGATCGGGCCCTCCTCGCCGCCGTCCGGCGGGTGGGGCCAGTGGATCTGGTAGAGGTCGATCGCCTCCACCGCCAGCCGGCGCAGGCTCGCCTCGCACTCGCGCCGGAGCGAGTCCGGCGCGAGCGAGTGGGTGACCTTCCGCTCCGCGTCCCAGACCAGGGAGCACTTCGTGAAGACGTAGGGCCGCCGCGACGGGGCGAGGCGCGAGAGGGCGCGGGCCACCACCTCTTCGGAGCGGCCGAGGCCGTAGGCCGGGGCGGTGTCGATCCAGTTCAGGCCGAGCTCGACCGCGCGCTCGATGGCGGCGATCGAGTCGTCGTCGTCCTGCGGGCCCCAGCCGAAGAGCCAGGGGCCGCCGATCGCCCAGGCGCCGAGCCCGACCGGGGAGATCTCGAGGTCGCTCGCGCCGAGGCGGCGCCGTGCGCCGGTCATCGTCCCCACCTCCGCGGCCGAGCGCTCAGGGCACCGGGACGGCCGCCACCTCGGCGGCGCGGGCGAGCGCCTGGTCGAGGTCGGCGAGCAGGTCGCGCTCGTCCTCGCAGCCCACCGCGAGGCGGACGAGGTCGTCGGTGATCCCGGCGGCCTCCCGCTCGGCGCGCGGCAGCGCGCTGTGGGTCATCGAGGCGGGGTGCTCGATCAGCGTCTCGATGCCGCCGAGGCTCACCGCCAGCGTCGCCAGCCGGCAGCTCTCGATCATCGTCTTGGCGGGCGCGAAGCCGCCACGCACCCCGAAGGAGAGGACCGCCCCCGGTCCGTCCATCTGCCGGCTCGCCAGCTCGTGCTGCGGGTGCGAGGCGAGGCCGGGGTAGCGGACCCAGGCGATGCGCGGGTCGGCCTCCAGCCAGGCGGCGATCTTGCGGGCGTTGGCCTGGGCGCGGTCCACGCGCAGCGCGAGCGACTTGATGCCGCGCAGCACCAGCCACGCCTGGTGGGGGTCCATGGTGCCGCCCATGTTCCGGTGCACCTTGCGCAGGCGCGCGAAGAGCTCGGGATCGCGCGCGACGACGATGCCGCCCACCACGTCCGAATGGCCGTTGAGGAACTTGGTGAGGCTGTGGAGCACGACGTGGGCGCCGAGGTCGCGCGGCCGCTGCAGCAGCGGCGAGGCGAAGGTGTTGTCGACGCAGAGCAGCGCCCCGCGGTCGTGGGCGATGGTCGCGCAGGCGGCGAGGTCGCTCACCGCCATGGTCGGGTTCGCGGGGCTCTCGACGTAGACCAGCCGTGTCTCGGGACGCATCGCGCGCGCGACGTTCTCCGGGTCGGTGGAGTCCACGAAGGTCGCGGTCACGCCGTAGCGCCGGTACTCGGTCTCGAGCACGAGCCGCGACGGACCGTAGAGGGCGTCGGTGGCGACCACGTGCGCCCCCTGGCCGAGGAGCGCGAAGTAGACGGTCTGCACCGCCGCCATGCCGGTGGCTGCGGCGAGGGCGCCGGCGCCCCGCTCGAGCTCGGCGACCGAGGTCTCCAGCGCCGCGATCGTGGGGTTGCCGAGCCGCGTGTAGATGTAGCCGGGCTCGGTACCGAGGAACCGCCCGGCCCCCTCGTCGGCGCTCCGGAAGGCGAAGGTCGAAGACTGGTAGATCGGGACCGAGACCGCGCCGGTGTGCGGGTCGGCGTGCTGTCCGGCGTGGATGACGAGGGTGGAGGGATGGTGCTGCTTGGTGTCGCCCATGTGCGGTTTCCTTTCCGGTCGCGGCGGGCGCCGCGGAAACGGCATCCTACCAGTCGGGAAGCGTGCCGGTCCGGCCTCTGCACCTGGCGCGGAACTTGCTCGGATCTCCGGGATCGCGGCCGGAGCACGAGCCGACCGGGCGAGCCGATCGGGAGGGAGCCTCCGCCGCGCCAAGGAGGACGCCCATGCGCAACGCGAGATCCCGGACCGTTTCGAGAAAGCTGGTCCCCGGCCTGCTCGTGGCTCTCCTCGCCGCCGCCCCCGCGGCCGGCGAGGTGGTCTTCGGGGTGCGGGGCGGCGCCTACCTGGACACCTCCGAACCGTTCGCCGGTCTGGAGCTGGTGGCGCCGCTCGGGAGGTCGGGCTGGTCGTTCAACCCGAACCTGGAGCTGGTCCTGGTCGACCGCGGCGACCTCGTCACCGCCAACTTCGACTTCCTGCGCCGCCTGCCGGCCCGGGCCGGCTTCGACCTCTGGACCGGCGTGGGGGCCGCGGCGGTGCGGCGCGATCCGGGAAGAGGGCGCGACGCCGAGACCGATCCCGGCCTCAACCTGCTCGTCGGCGGCTCGATGAAGGCGCGCGGCTTCACCCCCTACGCCCAGCTCAAGCTGCTGCTCTCCGACGAGTCGGACGCGGTGGTCGCCATCGGCATCCGGTTCTGAGAGAGGCGCGGCGGCTCAGGTGACGCGCACCACCACCAGCGTCGTGTCGTCCTGCCGCCGCGAGCCGCGGGCGAAGCGGGCGAGCTCGGCGGCGAGCGCGGCGAGGAGGTCGCCCGCGCTGCCTCCCGCCCGGGGCAGCGCCGCGGCGAAGGCGCGGAGCGCCTCGTAGCCGAACTGGGCGCCGGAGCGGTCCGTGGCCTCCGGTGCGCCGTCGGTGTACAGCAGGAGGAGGTCGCCGGAGCGGAGCGCCACCTCGCGGCTCCGGTAGGTCGTCCCCGGCAGCCCGCCGAGCGGCAGCGAGGGGCCGTCCGACGCGATCTCGGTGGCCACGCCGTCGCGCACCAGGAGCGGCGGGCAGACCCCGGCGTTCACGAGCTCGAGGAGGCGCCGGCCGGGATCGAGCCGCGCCAGGCAGAGAGCGGCGAGGAGCGGGCGCTCCATCTTCCGGTGCACGGCGCGGTTGATCCGCGTCATCGCGTCGGCGAGCGAGCTCGCGCCGCGCAGCTCGGCGTGTGCCATGCCGCTCGCCATCGCCGCGGCCATCGCCGAGCGCATCCCCTTGCCGGCCACGTCTCCCACCACGACGCAGAGCGAGGCCGGCTCGCCCCCCATCCAGACGTAGTCGAAGAAGTCGCCGCCCACGTCGTGGGCCGGCACGCAGAGGCCGGAGATCTCGAAGCCGGGCAGGTGCGGGTCGGCGGCCGGCATGATCCCCATCTGCGCGTCGTGGGCCGCCTTGAGCTCGGCCCGGAGGCCGATCGCCCGCGCATGCCGGCGCCAGGCGAGGGCGGCGGCCGCCGCCGCGGCGGCGAGCGCGAGGAGGCGGAACCACCAGGTCCCCCAGACCGGCGGCCGGACCCGGATCGCGAGCCGCGCCCCGGCCTCGTTCCAGGCGCCGTCCGGGTTGGCGGCCTGGACGTGGAAGACGTAGGCGCCGGGGGCGAGGCGGGTGAAGGTCGCGGCGCGCCGGTCGCCGCGGGCGTCGATCCACTGGTCGGAGAAGCCCTCCAGCCGGTAGCGGTAGCTGTTCCGCTCCGGGGCCGCGAAGTGGAGCGCCGCGAACTCGAAGGTCACGACGTCCTGCCGGTAGGCGAGCTCGATCGCCTCCGTGTACTCGATGGGCCGGGAGAGGACCGCCGGTCCGTGGAGCGCCTCGCCGGGGGCGAGCGAGTGGTTGAACAGCTGGAGGTCGGTGATGACCACCGGTGGCGGATCCTCGGCGAGCTCGATCTCGCCGGGGAAGAAGGAGCTGAAGCCGTGGATGCCGCCGAAGAACATCTCACCGCGCGGGCTGCGGAAGAAGGAGCCGCCGTTGAACTCGTCGGCCTGCAGGCCGTCGCGCGCGTCGAAGGTATGGAAAGCCCCGGTCGCCGGGTCGAAGCGGGAGATTCCGCGATTGGCGCTGATCCAGAGCCGGCCGGCCTCGTCCTCGAGGATGCCGTAGACCGAGTCGCTCGCCAGCCCGTCGTCGGCGGTATAGCGCCGGAAGCGCCCGGTCGCGCGGTCGTGGCGCGCGATCCCGCCGCCGTAGGTGCAGACCCAGAGCGTCCCGTCGGCGCTCTCGTGCAGGGCGAAGACGTAGTCGCTGCCGATCGTCGTCGGGTCGGCCGGGTCGGCGCGGAAGACCTCGAAGGTGCCCAGGTCGCGGTCGAGGCGGGCGAGACCGCCTCCCTGCGTCCCGATCCAGAGCTCGCCCCGGGAATCCTCCAGCACGACCCGCACGTAGTCGCTCGGCAGGCTCCGCGGATCGGCCGGGTCGTGGCGGTAGTGGGTGAAGCGGGCGGCTGACCGGTCGGCGCGGTCGAGGCGGTCGAGGCCACCGCCGTGGGTCGCCACCCAGAGCGACCCGCGGCGGTCCTCGTAGAGCCATCGCAGCTCGTCGTGGCCGAGCGAGTGCGGGTCGGCGGGGTCGTGGCGGTGGTGGACGAAGCGGCCGGTCCTCCTGTCGAGGCGGTCGAGGCCGCCGCCGTGGGTCGCCGCCCAGAGCTCTCCGGTGCGGTCGAGGTAGACGTAGCGCACCGTGTCGTGGGCGAGCGAGTGGGGATCGGCCGGGTCGTGCCGGTGGTGCCGGATCTCGCCGCGGGCGCGGTCGATCCGGTCGAGGCCGCCGCTGTCGGTGCCGACCCAGAGGGCGCCGTCCGCGTCCTCGGCGATCGACCAGACGATGTCGTGGGCGAGCGAGGCGGCGTCGCCGGGGCGGTGCCGCACCGTCGTGAAGCGCTTGCGTCCGAGGTCGAGCTTCGAGAGGCCGCCGCCGTAGGTGCCGACCCAGAGCACCCGCGAGCGGTCCTCGGCGAGCGAGAAGACGCGGTCGGTCGAGAGGCTCCGCGGGTTGGCCGGCGCGTGGCGGAAGCTCTCGAAGCTCCCCGTCGCGGCGTCGAAGCGGGCGAGGCCGGCGCCGTCGAGGCCGATCCAGAGCCGCCCCTCGTGGTCCTCGACCAGCGCCGTCACCCGGTCGCCGGGCAACGAGCCGGGGCGGGCCGGATCGGCGCGGAAGCGCTCGAAGCGGTCGCTGCCCGGGGCCAGGCGGGCGAGGCCGCCGCCGAGCATGCCGACCCAGAGGGCGCCCGCGCGGTCTTCGAGGATCGCCTGCACCCAGGGGTGGGGGAGCGCGGTCGGCCGATCCGGATCGACCGCCACGCGCACGAACCGCTCCCGCTCCCGGTCGAAGAGGTGGAGCCCGCCGCCCGCGGTGCCGACCCAGAGGCTCCCCTGGCGATCCTCGTGGAGGGTGCGGATGTCGCCGTCGGCGAGCGCACCGGGGGCGGCGGGATCGGGGCGGAAGTGCGTGAAGCGGCCGCTCGCGCGGTCGAGCCGGTCGAGCCCGCCCCCCTGGGTGCCGACCCAGAGCGCTCCGTGGCGGTCCTCGAGCAGGGCGCGCACGGTGTTGGCGGCGAGGCTCGTGGGGTCGTCCGGGTCGTGGCGGTAGCGGGTGAAGCGGCCGGCGCGCGGGTCGAAGCGGTTGAGGCCCCCCTCCAGGGTGCCGATCCAGAGCACCCCGTCGCGGTCCTCGACGATCGCCTTGAGGTCGTTGTAGCTGAGGCTGTTGGCGTCCTCGGGGTCGCTCCTGTGGACGTGGAAATGGTAGCCGTCGTAGCGGTTCAGGCCGTCCTCGGTGACGAACCAGAGGAAGCCCAGGCGGTCCTGGACGATCCCCTCGATGATGCTCTGCGAGAGCCCCTGCTCGAGCGAGATGCGCTCGAACTCGAGGGGGTCGCCCCGGGCCGGGAGGCCGAGGAGGAGACCCGCGACGGCGACCCCGGCCAGGGCGTTGCGGTGTCTCACGACTCTAGGTACGCGGCGCTGGGCCGCGGGTTCTCGCGGAGGCTCGCCTCAAGAATAGCCCTGAACCCGTTTCAGCGCCGCCTGCTTCAGGGCCATGCTGGTCGCCGCCCCCTTGGCGATGGCGCGCACCTCCGCGTCGGGCAGGGTCGGGAGCAGCCGCAGCGCGAACGGCACCGGGGTCTTCGGGTTGTGGACCAGGGCCACGCGGACGTCCAGGTTGCCGATCCACTGGCTGGTCTTGAGGATCAGCTCGACCATCTGGAAGCTCAGGAAGGAGGATTTCGCCACCCGCACCACCTCGTCGATCGAGATGCGCGGGTTCTTGAGCAGCGCGAAGAGGACCTGTGCGTCGCTGTCCTGGAGGAGGAGGGCCCGCTCGGTGCGCCCCGCCTTCGGGGCGAGCAGGAGCCGCTCGTTGCGGGTGAGGTTGCGGAGCCGCTCCCAGAGCGTCCCCTCGCGGGCCGGGCCCTCGTCCCCCTCCTCGCTCTCCCCGCCCGCGGCCTCTTCCGCCGGCTCCGCGTCCGGGGAGGTGGCCGGTGGACCCGCGGCGGGGGGCGCCGCGAGGATCGCTTCGAGGAGGGGCCCGGGGGGGCCGTCGAGGGCGACGGCGAGGGCCCCGCCGAGGTTGCCGACCACGCGCGCGCCGGCCTTCACCTCGGCGCGACCGGCGAGGCGCAGCGAGAGGGCGAGCGGCGTGAAGAGCGGGAGGTCGACCTCGGTGGGCAGCGCCAGGCCGCCGACCCCGAGGTGGGCGCGCCGCTCCGCGGAGAGCTCGGCCTCGCTCTCGAACTCGACCGCGAACGCCGCGGGGCCGGTGCGGGTGGCGCGCATCGCCGCGCTTCTACGGGCCAGCCCAGGAAGGGTCAGCCCTTCACGCGCCAGCCCCGGGCG
>JAHDVN010000103.1:6694-10584 GCA_023384635.1 Thermoanaerobaculia bacterium | reverse complement strand
CGTCAAGACCCTCCACCCGGCGATCCACGCCGGACTGCTCGCCGACCGCGGCAAGGCCGAGCAGATGGAGGTGCTGGCGCAGCTCGGCATCGCTCCCATCGACCTGCTCGTGGTCAACCTCTACCCGTTCGAGCGGACCGTCGCCGCGGGCGCCGGCTTCTCCGACTGCATCGAGATGATCGACGTCGGCGGCCCGGCGATGCTGCGCGCCGCGGCCAAGAACCACGCGGGCGTCGCCGTGGTCTCCGACCCCGCCGACTACCCGGAGCTGCTGGCGGTGCTCGCCGAGCACGGGGGCGAGATTCCGCTCCCGCTCCGGCGCCGGCTCGCGGCCCGCGCCTTCGCCGCCACCGCCGCCTACGACCACGCGGTCGCGGCCTGGTTCGCGCGCGAGGCGGCGGGCGAGGAGCCGGAGGCCTTTCCGCCGCGACTCGACCTCGCCCTCGAGCGGCTCCTCGCCCCGCGCTACGGCGAGAACCCGCACCAGCGCGCCGCCGTCTACCGCACCCGCGGCGGGCCGGGCGTGCTCGGCGGCTTCGAGCAGCTGCAGGGCAAGGAGCTCTCCTGGAACAACCTCCTGGACGCCGACGCCGCCCGGCGCCTGATCGCCCTGTTCGCGGAGCCCGCGGTGGCGATCGTCAAGCACAACAACCCGTGCGGCGTCGGCCGGGGAGACTCGCTCCGCGCCGCCTACGACCGGGCCCTCGCCTGCGACCCGGTCTCGGCCTTCGGCTCGATCGTGGCCTGCAATCGCGAGCTCGACGAGGCGACCGCCGCGGCGGTGGCGGAGCTCTTCGTGGAGGTCGTGATCGCCCCGGGAGCGACACCGGAGGCGCGCGAGCGGCTCGCCGCGCGGCGGAACCTCCGCCTTCTCCTCGCCCCGCCGTACCGGCCGCTGCCGGGCGAGCCCGAGCTGCGCGGGATCGACGGCGGCTTCCTCGCGCAGACCCCCGACGCCGGCGACGACGATCCCGCCGTCTGGGAGGTGCCGACCCGCCGCGCGCCGACCGCAGGCGAGCGGGAGGCGCTCGCCTTCGCCTGGCGGGTGGTGCGCCACGTGCGCTCGAACGCGATCGTGGTCGCCAACGAGGCGCAGACGGTCGGCATCGGAGCGGGACAGATGAGCCGCGTCGACTCCTGCCGCCTGGCGGTCCAGAAGGCGGTGCTCCCGGTGGCCGGCGCCGTCGCCGCCTCGGACGCCTTCTTCCCCTTCCGCGACGGCCTCGACCTGCTGGCCGAGGCCGGCGTCACGGCGGTGATCCAGCCCGGCGGCAGCGTGCGCGACGCCGAAGTGATCGCCGCTGCCGACGAGCGCGGGCTGGCCCTCGTGCACACCGGGCGGCGGCACTTCCGCCACTAGCGACGCCATGGGCTCGCGCGCGTTCGCACCCTGGCTCCTCGGCCTCCTGCTGGCGGCCAGCGGCGCACCGGCGGCCGAGGAGACCGGCCCCTGGGAGCTCCTGGGTGAGCTCCGCCGGCGGCTCTCCACCGAGGGGGCGGTCGCCACCGACTTCGTGCAGACCTTCGTTCCCGCCGGTTTCGCCACCGGCGAGCGGGAGCGGGGGCAGCTGGCGCTGGCGGTTCCCGACTGCCTGCGCTGGGACTACGAGGACCCGTTCCCGAAGAGCTTCCTCATCTGCGGCGAGGTGGCCTACAGCTGGACCCCCGGGGAGCCGACCGGGCGCCGCCTGCGCGTGCGGGCCCGCGAGCAGGCGGGCCTCGACCTGCTGCTGCTGCCCACCGGCGAGCTGGCGGCGCGCTACGCCGCGAAGGTGGAGCGCGGTCCCGGCCGCCTCGCGGTCACCCTCGAGCCGCTCACCGACGACCTCGGCCTCACCGGCGCCCGGCTCGAGCTCGACCCCGCGACCTCGCTCCCGCGCGCCCTCGCCTGGACCGACCTCGAGGGGAACCGGAGCCGCTTCGAGTTCGCCGACTACCGCGGTCTCGCCAACCGGGAGGCGTTCGTGCCGCCCGCCGAAGTCGAGTGGCGGGAGGACTGAGGTCGCACAGGTATAATCCGCCCGCCCCGGGGGCCCCTCCCCCGCCCGAGCGCGCGAGCGCCGGCGCGGGGAGCCGCCCGACGGGAGCCGGACGCCGCGCGAGACGACCCTTGGGCCCACGACCCCTCCCCGCCCCCAGCCCCCCCCCGGTGGACGCCGCGCGCTTCCTCGACCTGGTCGCCGGCAAGCTGGCCGCGACCGAGCTCCTCTTCCAGCAGCGGCTCGCCTCCGACGTCCCCTTCATCGAGGAGGCGGGGAGCTACATCGCGGCCGGCGGCGGCAAGCGGATGCGGCCCGCCCTGCTCCTGCTCGCCGCCCGCCTCCTCGGCCACGACGGAGAGGAGGAGGTGACCTACGCCGCCGTCGTCGAGCTGCTCCACAACGCGACGCTGATCCACGACGACATCATCGACCACGCCGACCTGCGGCGCGGCCGGCGCACCCTCAACGAGCTCTGGGGGAGCAGCAAGACGGTCCTGCTCGGCGACTGGATCTACAGCACCGCGATGCGCCTCGCCCTCGGCCACGGAAACGTGGCGGTGATCGAGCGCCTCTGCGACGCCACCCTCCGCATGACCGAGGGAGAGCTGATGACGCTCCAGCGCCTGGGGGCGTCGGACACCACGCGCGAGCAGTACCTCGAGGTCATCGACCGCAAGACGGCCCACCTCTTCGCCGCCGCCGGCGGCATCCCGGCGATCATTCCGCCGGTGGTCCCGGCGGCGGTCGAGGCCCTCGAACGGTACGGGCGGGCGCTCGGCAACTGCTTCCAGCTGGTCGACGACCTGCTCGATTTTTCCGGCGAGCGCGACGAGATGGGCAAGCCGGTGCTCTCCGACCTCAAAGAGGGGAAGCTCACCCTCCCTCTCATCGCGGTGCGCGACCGGGTGCCGCGGGAGCGGTGGCGGGAGGTCGAGTGGGTGCTGGCGGACCGAGAGTTCCGCCGCGTCGGCTCGGACCGGATTCTCGAGCTCGTGCGCGCCGGCGGCGGGCTGGAGGAGACCGAGGCGCTAGCGCGGCGCTTCGCCGCCGAGGCCTGTCAGGCCCTCGCCTTCTTCGCTCCCGGCCCCGCCCGGGAGGCCCTCGAGCTCGCGCCAGAGTTCGTCCTCTCCCGGCGGTCGTAGCGCCCGCTGCCGGATCCCGAAGAGCCCCGGCGGATCCGCCTCACGGCGCGGCCCCGCCGGTTCGGCGTAGACCTTCGCCTGCAGCACCGGCTCGAGCGAGACCACGGTCGCGTAGCGGAAGCGGCGCGGCTCGACGTCGTGCCAGTGATTGCGGCCGGGTGGCCGCACGAAGAGGCGATCCGCTCGCGGCCGCGCCTCGTCCGGCAGCTCCTCGCCGAGCACGACCAGGGTCCTGGCCCCGCCCTCGGCCGAGGCGAACTCCAGGGCCAGGTAACCCTCGACCGGCTCGCCCCAGTCGAAGACGACCCGCCGCCCCAGCGGGTGCGCGCGGCTCGCCCGGCGGGGCACGGCGAACCACTCCCCGGGGGGAAAGCCCGCGAACCGAGGCGCCCGGAGCTCCGCCCGCGGCCCGTCGAGCGCCGCCCGGACCGCCCCCGGAGGCGGCCGCTGCCAGCGGCCCACCGGCGACGGACCCCAGTCGTGCGGGCGCTCGGCCGGCCCCAGCGGCCCGTCGCCGAGCAGGCCCCAGTCGGCGCGGTGGACGCCCCAGGAGCGGTCGGTCGCGAGCAGCGTGCGGCCCGCCCCGTCCTCGATCCGGGCGGCAAAGCCGCCGAGCCCGTGGCTGCTGCGCAGCTCGACCACCAGCCGGTTGACGCCCGGCCGCAGGAGGGGGGAGAGATCCCGCACGTCGGCCGGCGCCCCCGGCCGGTAGCGCCCGCCCCAGACCCAAGCGCCCTTGAAGAAGATACTTAACAACTAGAATCCG
>JAHDVN010000103.1:0-6684 GCA_023384635.1 Thermoanaerobaculia bacterium | reverse complement strand
GAGACTGAACTCCTCGTCGCCGCACGCGATCAGCCGCGCCTCCGCGGGGGGCTCCGGCAACGTGAACTCGCGGACCAGGAAGAAGGCGATCGGAGCCGTCTGTCCGGGGTCGCCCTGCGCCCAGAGCCAGCGCGCTTCGCCCAGCCCCCCCCGCTCCCGCGCGAGCCACGGCCGGAGCACCGCCTGAGCCAGGAGCGCGAGGAGAGCCACCGCGACCCACGCGAGCAGCGCCCGCGCGAGCGCGGGCCTCGATCCGGCGCCTCTCTCCCGGCTCTCCACGGACGGATCGTACACGCGCGGCACCGCCCCGGCGCCGGCCGCCGATTGACGCCCCTCCGGGCGCCGGTCTAGATTGGGCCGTGCCACCTCCGATTCCCGCCCTCCCCCGCTCCGGGCCCGCGCCGTCCGCGGTGGCGGCGATTCCGGCCCGGTACGCCTCCACGCGCCTCCCCGGCAAGCCGCTCCTCGACCTGGGAGGCCGGCCGATGGTCGAGCACGTCTACCGGCGGGCAGCGGCGGCACGCGGGATCGGGCGCGTGGTCGTGCTCACCGACGACGAGCGGATCGCCGCGGCGGTGCGCGCCTTCGGCGGCGAGGTCGAGCTCACCCCCGCCGAATGCGCCAGCGGCACCGACCGCATCGCCTGGGCCGCCCGCGGCTGGGCCGCCGAGATCGTGGTCAACGTCCAGGGGGACGAGCCGCTGGTCGATCCGCGCGGCATCGAGCGTCTCGTGGCGCACCTCGCGGGCGAGCCCGGCGACGAGATGGCGACCCTGGCGGCGGACGCCGAGGAGCCCGACCTCGCCGAGCCGAGCGTCGTCAAGGTGGTGGTCGACCGGCAAGGCTACGCCCTCTACTTCAGCCGCGCCCCGATCCCCTACCCGCGCCAGGCGGAGGGCGCCGCGCCGCTGCGCCACCTCGGCCTCTACGGCTACCGGCGCGACGCGCTGCTGCGCCTGGCGACGCTGCCGCCGAGCCCGCTCGAGCGGCGCGAGTCGCTCGAGCAGCTGCGGGCGCTCGAGAACGGCATCCGCATCCGGGTCCTCCCCGGAGCCGTGCCCTCCCCCGCCGTCGACACCCCCGAGGACGCCGCCCGCGTGGCGCGCCGGATCGCCGAGCTCGCCCGAGAGAGAGGTTCCTGACCATGTCGACCAAGTTCATCTTCGTCACCGGCGGCGTCGTCTCGTCGCTCGGCAAGGGCGTCGCCGCGGCTTCCGTGGGCGCCATCCTCGAGTCGCGCGGGTTCAAGGTCACGCTGATGAAGTTCGACCCCTACGTGAACGTCGACCCGGGCACGATGTCGCCGTACCAGCACGGCGAGGTCTTCGTCACCGACGACGGCGCGGAGACCGACCTCGACCTCGGGCACTACGAGCGCTTCACCCACACGCTGACCAGCAAGCGGCACAACTACACCACCGGCAAGATCTACGAGGCGGTGATCACCAAGGAACGGCGCGGCGACTACCTCGGCAAGACCGTGCAGGTGATCCCCCACGTCACCGACGAGATCAAGGACGCGATGCGCCGCGTCGCCGAGGGGCAGGACGTGGTGATCGTCGAGATCGGCGGCACGGTGGGCGACATCGAGTCGCAGCCCTTCCTGGAGGCGATCCGCCAGTTCCGCCTCGAGCTCGGACGCGGCAACGCCGCCAACATCCACCTCACGCTGGTGCCGTACATCGCCGCCGCCGGCGAGCTGAAGTCGAAGCCGACCCAGCACTCGGTCAAGGAGCTGCGGGCGATCGGCATCCAGCCGGACATCCTCATCTGCCGCGTCGACCGCGCGCTGCCCGACGAGGTGAAGCGCAAGATCGCCCTCTTCTGCAACGTGGCCCCGGAGCAGGTGATCGCCGGCCGGGACGCCAGCACCATCTACGAGGTGCCGCTCGCCTTCGCCCGCGAGGGGCTCGACGAGATCCTCCTCAACCTGCTCAACATGCCCCGCTACGAGCGCGACCTCGCGCGCTGGGAGACCCTCGTCAACCGGATCAAGAACCCGCGCCGCGAGGTGCGGATCGGCATCGTCGGCAAGTACGTCGAGCTGCACGACGCCTACAAGAGCTTGAACGAGGCGCTGCTCCACGGCGGCATCGCCAACGACGCGCGGGTCGAGCTGGTGTTCATCAGCGCGGAGGAGATCGAGTCCGGGAACTGGCCGCGGGAGGTCTTCGCGGTCGACGGGCTCCTGGTGCCGATCGGCTTCGGGCAGCGGGGCACGGAGGGGAAGATCCGCGCCATCCGCTACGCGCGGGAGCACCGGGTGCCGTTCTTCGGCATCTGCCTCGGCATGCAGTGCATGACCATCGAATACGCCCGCAACGTCTGCGGCCTGAAGGAGGCGACCTCCTCGGAGTTCGATCCGGAAACCACGACCCCGGTCATCTACAAGCTGCGCGACCTGCTCGGGGTCGAGGACCTCGGCGGCACGATGCGGCTCGGCGGCTACCCCTGCCGGCTGCGCGAGGGAACCCTGGCGCGCCAGATCTACGGTGTGCCGGAGGCGCGCGAGCGGCACCGGCACCGCTACGAGGTGAACCAGAAGTACCTGCCGCTCCTCCTCGAGCACGGCCTCGTGGTCTCCGGCACCAGCCCGGACGGGAAGTTCGTCGAGATGGTGGAGCTGCCGGGTCATCCCTGGTTCCTCGGCTGCCAGTTCCACCCCGAGTACCGCTCCAAGCCGTGGGATCCGCACCCCCTCTTCGTCTCGTACATCGGCGCTGCGCTCGGCGCCCGCGAGGCCCGCGATGCGGGGGAGCCAGCCACCCCCGCCGCGGCGACGGAGGCGGCGAGTTGACCGCGCGGAGCTTCGAGCTCGCCCCCGGTGTCGCGATCGGCCCCGGGGCGTTTCCGGTGATCGCCGGTCCCTGCCTGGCGGAGAGCGAAGAGCTCGTGGTCGCCACCGCCCGGCTCGTCGCCGCGATCGGCGCCCGCCTCGGCCTGCGGCCGGTCTTCAAGGCCTCCTTCGACAAGGCCAACCGCAGCGCGGCCGGGGCACCCCGCGGCCCGGGCCTCGAGACCGGCCTCGCCTGGCTCGCCGCCGCCGCCCGCGAGAGCGGCCTGCCGCTCCTCACCGACGTGCACGAGCCGGCGCAGTGCGAGCCGGCGGCCGCCGTCTGCGAAGTGCTCCAGATCCCCGCCTTCCTCTGCCGGCAGACCGACCTCGTGGTCGCCGCGGCGCGGACCGGCCGCGCGATCAACGTGAAGAAGGGTCAGTTCATGGCCCCCGGCGACATGCGCCGGATCGTCGAGAAGGCCGCCGCCGCGGGCAACGAGCGGGTCTTCGTCACCGAGCGCGGCTGCTCGTTCGGCTATCACAACCTGGTGGTCGACATGCGCTCGTTCGCCATCCTCCACCGCGACGGCATCCCGGCCGTCTTCGACGTCACGCACTCGCTGCAGCTGCCC
This sequence comes from Thermoanaerobaculia bacterium, assembly GCA_023384635.1. Taxonomy (GTDB): domain Bacteria; phylum Acidobacteriota; class Thermoanaerobaculia; order Multivoradales; family JAGPDF01; genus JAAYLR01. The sequence continues at coordinate 3,276 of JAHDVN010000103.1, read as the reverse complement.
GGCGCGGCGGCCGACGGCAGCGGCGGCGAGCGGGAGTTCGCCGAGCCGCTGGCGCGCGCCGCGGTCGCGGCAGGAGCCGACGGCCTCTTCCTCGAGGTGCACCCGAACCCCGCCGCCGCCCTCTCCGACCGGGAGACTCAGCTCCCGCCCGCGCGCGCCGAAGCGCTCCTGCGCTCTTGTCTCGCGCAGCGCCACGCGCTCGCCGGAGGGAATCCGTGAGCGCCGCGCCACCTCGCGGCACGCTGGCGGTGGCGATCGAGGTGCTGCGCACCGAGGCCAACGCGATCCTCGGCCTGATTCCACAGCTCGACGAGGCGTTCGCGCGCGCGGTCGCCGTTCTCGGCGGCGCCTCCGGCCGCGTGGTCTGCACCGGCATGGGCAAGAGCGGCCTGGTGATGCAGAAGGTCGCCGCCACGCTCGCCTCCACCGGCACTCCCGCCTTCTTCCTCCACCCCGCCGAGGCGATCCACGGCGACCTCGGCATGGTGATCCCCGGCGACGCGGTGCTCGCCGCCTCCTACTCCGGCACCACCGCCGAGCTGCTGCAGCTGGTCGAGACCCTGAAGCGGCTCGGGATCCCGCTGGTGGTGATGACCGGCCACCGCGAGAGCCCGCTCGCCCGCCACGCCGAGGTGCACCTGCCGGTGGCGATCGACAAGGAGGCCTGCCCGCTCAACCTCGCCCCCACCGCCTCGACTACCGCGACGCTCGCCCTCGGCGACGCCCTGGCGATGGCCCTCATGGAGGCGCGCGGGTTCACGCCGGAGGACTTCGCGCGGCTCCACCCCGGCGGCCAGCTCGGCAAGCGCCTGCTCAAGGTGCGCCAGCTGATGCACCGGGGCGACGACCTGCCGCGCGTCGGCCGGGGGACGCCGATGCGCGACGCGATCTACGAGATGTCGCGCAAGCGGCTCGGCATCACCGGCGTCGTGGACGAGGGCGGCCGGCTCCTCGGCGTCATCTCGGACGGCGATCTGCGACGCCTGCTCGAACGCGACGAGACCCTCCTGCGCCGCACCGCCGGCGAGTGCATGCACACCGATCCGAAGACGATCGACGGCGAGGAGCTCGCCTCGGCCGCCCTCGGGCGGATGGAAGCGCACCGCATCACCTCGCTCTTCGTCTGCACCCCCGAGGGCGTCCTCGAAGGGGTGGTCCACCTCCACGACCTCTGGGGCCTGGAGCTCTTCTGAGCACCGCCCTCCGGGAGCCGAGATGAAGCAGGGCGCGCGCGGCGAAGCGGAGTTCGACCTCGGCCTGGTGCGCAAGGCGCAGGCGATCGAGTGGCTGCTGCTCGACGTCGACGGCGTGCTCACCGACGGGCGGCTCTTCTACGGCGGCAGCGGCGAGATGCTCAAGGCGTTCCACGTGCGCGACGGCCTGGGGATCAAGATCGCGCGCGAAGCCGGACTCCAGGTGGGACTCCTCTCCGCCCGGCGCTCGCCCGCTCTCGTGCGGCGCGCCACCGAGCTCTCGCTCGACGCCCAGATCCTCGGGCGCGAGGACAAGGAGCGCGCGCTGCGCACTTTCCTCGCCCGGCGCCGACTCCGGCCCGCGACGGTGGCCTACGTCGGCGACGACCTGCAGGATCTGCCGGTGATCCGGCTCTGCGGGCTCACCTTCTCCCCCGCCGACGCGGTTCCCGAGGTGCGGGCCGCGGTGGACCGCGTGCTCGCCACCGCGGGCGGCCTCGGCGTCGTGCGCGAGGCGGTCGAGTGGCTGCTGCGCGCCCGCGGCAGCTGGGAGTCGGTCACCTCGCGGTGGACCGGCGACGCGCTGCGCCGCTGATGGCCGGTCGCGACAGCCGCTCTCCCCGTCCCGTGCGCTCGCGCCTGGCGCCCGCCGCGGTGCGGGGGCTCGCCACCCTCTGCCGGAAGCTCGGCTGGAGGGAGGCGCAGGCGCTCGGCCGCGGCATCGGCCACCTCGGCTGGTGGCTGGCGCGGCGGGATCGCACCCGCACCCTCGAGCACCTCGCCCTGGCGCTGCCCGAGATCGGCGCCGCCGACCGGAAGCGGCTGGCGCGCCGCGTCTTCGCGCACTTCGGCGCGCTCCTCGGCGAGTGTCTCCACCTGAGCGACAAGAGCTGCGTCGAGGTCGAGCGCCACGTCGAGCTCGAGGGCTGGGAGCGCGTGGAGGCGCTCCGCGCGGCGGGCCGGCAGGTGCTCGTGGTGACCGGCCACTGCGGCAACTGGGAGCTCCTGGCGGCGGCGATCAACTGCCGCGGCCTCGGCATGGCGGTGGTCGGCCGACAGCTCGAGAATCCCCGCTTCGACGCGCTGCTGCTCGCGCTGCGCGAGCGATTCGGGACCCGGACGATCCAGCGCGGCCGGCCCGGCGCGGCCCGGGAGCTGCTGCGCGCGGTGCGCGGCGGCTCGGCCCTCGGCCTCCTCATCGACCAGGACACCGCCGTCGAAGGGGTCTGGGTGCCCTACTTCGGCCGCCTCGCCTTCACCCCCTCCGGGGCCGCGGACCTCGCGCTGCGGTTCGGGCTCGTGCCGGTGCCGGCGTTCATCGAGCGGAGGCCGGACGGCAGCCACCTGGCGCGGTTCGAGCCGCCCCTGGACCTGCCCTCCGACCCGACCGCGGCCACCGCGCGGATGACGGAGCGGATCGAGGCGCAGGTGCGTCGGCGGCCCGAGCAGTGGCCCTGGTTTCACCGCCGCTGGCGGCGGCAGCCGCCCGAGCCGGCTGCCTGAACCCGGGAGGGCTCCGTCCGCCGGAGCCGAGGGGGGCCGCTCCGCACGTAGAATGCGCAGCATGGGCTGGCCGAACGGGAAGTTCCGTCTCACCGCCTGCGCCACCACCGGTGGCTGAGCGGCCAAGGTAGGTCCGGGGGACCTCGACGCGATGCTGGGACCGCTCCTCTCCGGGGAGAAGGACACCCGTGTGCTCGTCGGCCCGGAGACCGGAGACGACGCCGGCGTCTTCCTCCACGGCCGGGACGGCCTGGTGGCCACCACCGACTTCATCACCCCGGTCTGCGACGAGCCGCGCCGGTTCGGCAGGGTGGCGGCGGCGAACTCCCTCTCCGACGTCTACGCCATGGGCGGGCGACCGCTCTTCGCGCTGAACATCTGCTGCTTTCCGAAGGACCTCCCCGAGGGGGTGGCGGCCGGGATCCTCGCGGGCGCCGCCGCCGCCCTCGCCGAGGCCGGCGCGGCGCTCCTGGGTGGCCATTCGGTCGCCGACCCCGACCTGAAGTTCGGCCTCGCGGCGGTGGGCGTCGTCGATCCCGACCGGGTCATGACCCACGACGGCGCGCGACCCGGCGACCGG
>JAHDVN010000102.1:6868-10638 GCA_023384635.1 Thermoanaerobaculia bacterium | reverse complement strand
CCGCTGCTGATGCCGAAGCCGCTCGCGCGGCTCGGCGTCACCGGCCGCTGGTGGCTCGGCCGCGCGCTCGGGCGCGAGCCGTTCGAGCGCCCCTGGATGGCCCGCTACATCGACCTCGACCTGCGCGTGGACGCGCGGCGCACGCGCGAGCGCCTCGGCTGGGCGCCGCGGCCGCGGCTCGAGATCCTCCGGCGTCTGCCGTTCGTGCTCGAGAACCTGAAGCTCGACCCGCTCGAGTGGCACCGGCGCAACCTCGTGGAGGTGCGGGCCCTGCCGCTGCGGCCGAACCTGCGGCTCGCCTCGCTTCTCGAGCGGCACGAGGAGGAGATCGGCCGGCGCTTCACCCGGCGCCTGCAGGCGGCCGGCGACGCCATCCCCAGCTACCGGGCGATCCCGGCCGAGGAGCACGCCTGGCACCACCGCCTGATCCTGCGCAACCTCACGACGTCGGTGCGGAGCCTCCAGCGCGCGGTGTTCCGCGCCTACTGCACCGACCTCGCCGAGCGGCGGGCGCGCCAGGGGTTCGCGGTCGAGGAGCTGCGCACCGCGCTCGGCACGCTCGGCGCGGTCTGCCGCGAGGTGCTCGGAGAGGACCCCGAGGCAGCCGGCCTCGAGGCGGCGGTCCACGACTACGTCACGGTGACGGTCGATTTCGGAATCGACGCGGTCGACGAGACCTACGAGGCGTTCCTGGCCGAGCGGCGCCCACCGGAGATGCTCAGCCCCGAGCCGGTGCCCGAGGCCACGGCCCCGGTCATCCCGTCGCCGAGCTGAGGCGTTCGGCGCGCCGCCGCGCGCGGTGGAGCAGCAGGGCCGCGACGGCCATTCCCCCGTCGGCGACCCCCGAGAGGGGCACCGACCACGCGGTCTCTCCCGCGAGCGTCACGCCGAGCAGGAAGAGGCAGGCGGCGCTCTTGGCCGCCACCAGCAGGGTCACGCCGCGGTGCCGCAGGTACTCCTGGAGGTAGCCGAACGCGACCACGAGGTGGAAGACACCCCCCTGCCGCAGGAAGAAGAGCGGCCCCGCCTCCCCCCAGCCGCCGAACCCGGCCGCCCAGCGGGGGAAGGCGAGGAGCGCCACGCCGATCCCGGCGCTGTGGAGCACGACGAGGAGGACGAGGAGGCGCTCGGCGGCGGCCAGGGTCGCGGCCCGGCCCTCCGGGGCGGGAGCGCTCATCCGCGCACCACCACCTCGCCCCCCTCGAGCGCCGCCGCGAGGAGGCGGAGCGGCCGCGGCGGCTCTCCCCCGAGCACGCGCCCCTCGGCGTCGTACTCCCCGAAGTGGCAGGGGCAGCGGTAGCGTCCGGCCTCCTCGTGCCAGCGCACCTCGCAGCCCCGGTGGGTGCAGACGAGGGAGCGCGCCACCGGGCCGTCCGGTCCGAGCAGGACCTCGGCCGGCCGCCCCTCGTGGATCACCCGCAGGCGGCGCCCACCGGCGAAGGCGGCGAGCGGCAGGCGCGTCACCCCGGGCTCTGGCAACGGCGCCGGCCGCGCGCAGCCGGCGGCGGCGACCGCCAGGAGCGCCAGGGCCTCGCGCCGGGTGGAGGGGGACATGGTGCCGCTCGCCAGACTCCCTAGAGCGCCAGCACCAGGTGACTCATGTCGTGGGGCGCGCCGTCGGGATCGGTGCCGTAGCTGGGGAATCGGGTCTCGCGGAAGCCGAGCTCGAGGAGCACGCGGACGGCGTCCGCCTCGAGGTCCGAGATCAGCATGCAGTTCAGGAACTTCAGGCCGTTGGCGCGGGCCGTGTCGATGAAGTGGTTGACCAGCATGGTGCCGAGGCCGGCGCCACGGTAGTCGGGGTCGATCAGCCACTTGACGCGGCCGACCAACCGCAGCGGGCCGTGGGCGCGGCGGTGGAGCGTGGCGTCGGCGACCACCTTCGAGCCGTCGAGGGCGAGCAGCGGAAAGACCTTCGCGTAGTCGAGATGCCGGCCCCACTGCTCGACGAGATGGCGGTCGTCGATGCGGTCCCACGCGAAGCGGCGGCTCGCGGCCGGCAGGCGCAGGAAGAAGTCGAAGAGCGCCTGGGTATCCCCCTGCTGGAAGGGGCGCAGCACGAGCCGCCGGCCGTCACGCAGCACGGCCTCCTGCGGAAAACGAGTGGACATGAGACCTCCGGTAGGAATCGAGAGCGGTGACAACTCCTTGCGCCGCGAGGATACCGCGCCCGCCCCTCCCGGCGGGCCACCCGGCCGGAGGGGCCGGGCCGGACCCGGCAGCCGCTGCCCGCCCGCGCGAGGGCCACGCCTCGCGGGCAGGCCGGCGCGGAGCGCGGCGCCGGCCTCGGGCCGGGTTCCGGGGGGGCTCGAGTCGGCCGCGGGCTGCGGCGCGAACCACCAGGGCTACGGCTGCGCGGGGGAGGCGGGCTCTGCGGCCGCCTCGGGCTCGCCGGTCGTCTCCAGCTGCTCGTTCTCCGGGGCCTCGCCCACCGCTCCGTCCCCGCCCTGCTTGCGCTCGAGCTTCTTCTGGAGCTTCTCTTCCCGCTTCTGCTTCTTCGCGAGCTCTCGCTGCCGCTTGCTGTACTGGTAGTTCGATCGCGCCAACGCTCACCTCGTCGCGCGGAGGTCGGAACCGCCCGGCTCGGGCGGCACGCCTGCCGCGCCGCCGAGGATATCAGCCCCCCGGAGGCCGGCCCCGCCGCGGCGGCTCGACCCGGCCTCCGGCGAGCGGCTACGATCCCCCCGGGGGGCGCGCCGGGGCGCCGCCGGAAGGGAGCCGCCATGGTCCACGCCATCGTCCTGCTCGAGGCCGAGCGCCACCGCATCAACGATCTCGCCCAGGAGCTGCTGGCGCTGCCGGGCGTGGCCGAGGTCTACTCGGTCGCCGGCCCCTGGGATCTCGTGGCGATGGTGCGGGTGCCGTCCAACGACGAGGTCGCCGAGCTCGTCACCGGACGGCTCCTGCAGCTCGAGGGGGTCCGCCGCTCGGAGACCCTGATCGCCTTCCGGACCTACTCGCGGCACGACCTCGAGCGGATGTTCGGGGTCGGGCTCGACGCCTGAGCCCGCCGCCGCGACCGGCGCGGCATAGAATGGACCGGTAGCGCTCGCCGGCGGCGTTCGCCGCCGGACCCATCCGCCCCACCCGAACCGACCATGGAGAACCCCGAGATGCCGAACCCCCTTCTCGCCTCGCTGGGCATGGCGGCGCTGCTCGCCGCCCCGCCCGCCTCCTCGGAGAACCCGCTGCTGCGCCCCTGGAGCGGCCCCCACGGCGGGGTGCCGCCGTTCGACCAAGCCAAGGTCGAGCAGTTCCAGCCCGCTCTCGAGGTGGCGATGGCCGAGGAGCTGGCCGAGATCGAAGCGATCGCCGCCAATCCCGAGCCGCCCAACTTCGAGAACACGATCGCCGCCATGGAGAAGACCGGCCGCACCTTGGACCGGGTCTTCACCGTCTACGGCGTCTTCAGCTCCACGATGAGCACCCCGGAGTTCCAGGCCGTGGAGCGGGAGATGGCCCCCAAGGTGGCCGCCTTCGGCGACCGGATCACGCAGAACGAGAAGCTCTTCGCCCGCATCGCGGCGGTGTACGAGGCGCGGGAGAACGCCGGTCTGACGCCGGAGCAGCAGCGGCTCACCTGGCTCCAGTACACGGGCTTCGTGCGCGCCGGGGCGCAGCTCGGCGCCGAGGCCAAGGAGCGGATGTCGGCGATCAACCAACGCCTGGCCACCCTCTACACCCAGTTCGGCCAGAACGTCCTCGCCGACGAGACCGACCACATGCTGCTGCTCGGTGAGAAGGACCTCGCCGGCCTGCCCGACTCGTTC
>JAHDVN010000102.1:0-6858 GCA_023384635.1 Thermoanaerobaculia bacterium | reverse complement strand
CCGGCGCCGCGGCGGCGGCCGAGGCCCGGGGGCACGCCGGCCAGTGGGCGGTGCTCAACACCCGGTCGAGCATGGAGCCGTTCCTCACCTACTCCGACCGCCGCGACCTGCGCGAGAAGGTCTGGCGCACCTACTACAGCCGCGGCGACAACGGCGACGCGAAGGACAACAACGCGATCATCTCCGAGATCCTCGCCCTGCGCGCCGAGCGCGCGCAGCTCCTCGGCTACGAGACCCACGCCCACTGGCGGCTGGAGAACTCGATGGCCAAGACCCCGGCGCGGGCCATGGAGCTCCTCGACGCGGTCTGGCCGGCCGCCGTCGCCCGGGTGCGCGAGGAGGTCGCCGACATGCAGGCGATCGCCGACGCCGAGGGCGCCGGCATCCGCATCGAGCCCTGGGACTACCGCCACTACGCCGAGAAGGTGCGCAAGGCGAAGTACGACCTCGACGAGAACCTGGTCAAGCCGTACCTGCAGATCGAGCAGCTGCGCGAGGGGATGTTCTGGGTCGCGGGCGAGGTCTTCGGCCTGCGCTTCTCCCCCGTCGCGGGCCTGCCGGTGGTGAACCCCGACGTGCGCGTCTGGGAGGTCGCCGACGCCGCCTCCGGCCGCCACGTGGGACTCTGGTACTGGGACCCGTTCGCCCGCACCGGCAAGCGCTCCGGGGCGTGGATGAACGCCTACCGGCGCCAGCACCGCATCGACGGCGAGGTGACCACGATCGTCTCGAACAACTCCAACTTCGTGAAGGGGAAGCCCGGCGAGCCGGTGCTCATCTCCTGGGACGACGCGGTCACGCTCTTCCACGAGTTCGGCCACGCGCTGCACGGCCTCTCCTCGAACGTCACCTACCCCTCGCTCTCGGGCACCGCGGTGGCGCGCGACTACGTCGAGTTCCCCTCGCAGATCCTGGAGCACTGGCTGCCGACGACGGAGGTCCTGCAGCGCTTCGCCCGCCACTACCAGACCGGCGAGCCGATCCCGGCCGAGCTGGTGGCACGGCTCGAGCGCGCCGCGAACTTCAACCAGGGCTTCCAGACCGTCGAGTACCTCGCCAGCGCGATCGTCGACATGAAGCTCCACCTCGCGGGCGCCACGAAGATCGACCCCGACGCCTTCGAGCGCGAGACGCTGGCGGCGATCGGCATGCCGGGCGAGATCGTGATGCGTCACCGCACGCCGCACTTCGCGCACATCTTCGGCGGCGACGGCTACTCGGCCGGTTACTACAGCTACCTCTGGGCCGACACGCTCACCGCCGACGCCTGGGAGGCGTTCACCGAGGCCGGCGGACCGTGGGACAAGCAGGTCGCCCAGCGGCTGCGCGACCACGTCTTCTCGGCCGGCAACACGGTCGACCCGGCCGCGGCGTACCGCGCCTTCCGCGGCCGCGACGCCGGCATCGAGGCGCTGATGCGCAAGCGCGGCTTCCCGGTGCCGGAGACCCCGAAGGCCCCGGAGGCGCCGGCCGCCGTTTCGCAGTAGCGGCAGGCACCCGCCGGCGGCGGTCCCGCGCGGCCGCCGCCGGCCCCCCGGCCTCCTGGTACGCTCGTCGGCGACCACTTCCGACCGGAGGCCGCAGATGCCGCAGACCCCCCGCCTGGCGTTCCTCGCCGCCCTTCTCTGCCTCGCCCTCCTCCCGCCGCCGGTGCCGGCGACCGGTGCCGAGCCCGCCTCGCGGCTCGCGGAGGAGACCTTCACCGGCCTCGCGCTGCGCCCCCTCGGACCGGCGCTCATGTCGGGCCGCATCGCCGACATCGCCCTCCACCCGGAGCGCCCGGCCACCTGGTACGTGGCGGTCGGCTCGGGCGGCGTCTGGAAGACGGAGAACGCCGGCACCACCTGGAAGCCGCTCTTCGACGGCCAGGGCTCCTACTCCATCGGCTGCCTCGCCCTCGACCCCTCGAACCCGCACGTCGTCTGGGTGGGCACCGGGGAGAACGTCGGCGGGCGCCACGTCGGCTTCGGCGACGGCGTCTACCGCAGCCGCGACGGCGGCGCGACCTGGGAGCGGCGCGGCCTGGCCGCCTCGGAGCACATCGGCAAGATCGTCGTCCATCCCGCGCGACCCGACACCGTCTGGGTCGCCGCCCAGGGGCCGCTCTGGTCGCCGGGGGGCGAGCGCGGCGTCTACAAGACGACCGACGGCGGCGCCACCTGGCGCCAGGTGCTCGGCGGAGGCGAGTGGACCGGCGCCACCGATCTCCTGATCGACCCGCGCGACCCGGATCTCCTCTACGCCGCCACCTGGCAGCGGCAGCGCAGCGTCGCGGCCTATCTCGGCGGCGGCCCCGAGTCGGGGATCCACCGCTCGACCGACGGCGGCGAGACCTGGACCCGCCTGGCCGGCGGCCTGCCGACCGGGGTGCTCGGCAAGATCGGCCTCGCGCTCTCGCCGCAGCGGCCCGACGTCGTCTACGCCGCCATCGAGCTCGAGCGGCGCTCGGGCGGCGTCTGGCGCTCGGCCGACCGCGGCGCCTCCTGGGAGAAGCGCTCCGAGGCGGTGGCCGGCGGCACCGGGCCGCACTACTACCAGGAGCTCTACGCCAGCCCGCACGCGTTCGACCGGATCTACCTCGCGGACGTCCGGATCCAGGTCTCCGACGACGGCGGCAGGACCTTCCGCCCCCTGCCCGGCGAGCACAAGCACGTCGACCACCACGCCCTCGTCTTCCGCCCCGACGACCCCGACTACCTCCTCGTCGGCACCGACGGCGGCCTCTACGAGAGCTTCGACCTCGCCGCCACGTGGCGCTTCGTCGCCAACCTGCCGGTGACCCAGTTCTACAAGATCGCGGTCGACGACGACCGGCCCTTCTACAACGTCTACGGCGGCACCCAGGACAACGGTACCCAGTCGGGCCCGTCGCAGACCGACACCGTCAACGGGATCCGCAACGCCGACTGGTCGATCACCCTCTGGGCCGACGGCCACCAGCCCGCGACCGAGCTGGGCAATCCCGACATCGCCTACGCCGAGTGGCAGCAGGGGAACCTCGTCCGCTTCGACCGCCGCACCGGCGAGAGCGTGCACATCCGGCCCATGGGCGAGCCCGGGGACCCTCCGGACCGCTTCAACTGGGACTCGCCGATCCTCGTGAGCCCGCACTCCCCCACCCGGCTCTACTTCGCCTCGCAGCGCCTCTTCCGCTCCGACGACCGGGGCGACAGCTGGCGCGCGCTCTCGGGCGATCTCACGCGCGACGGCGACCGCCTGCGCGCGCCGCTGCTGGGCCGGCGCTGGAGCTTCGAGGCGGCCTGGGATCTGCTGGCCATGTCGGACTTCCACTCGATCACCTCGCTCGCCGAGTCGCCGAAAGTCGAGGGGCTGCTCTACGCGGGCACCGACGACGGCCTGATCCAGGTCAGCGAGGACGGCGGCGCCACCTGGCGCCGGATCGACGTCACGGCGCTGCCCGGCGTACCGGCCGGCGCGTTCGTCAACGACCTGAAGGCCGACCTCCACGACGCCGACACCGTCTACGCCGCGCTCGACCACCACAAGTCGGGGGACTTCCGGCCCTTCCTCTACAAGAGCACCGACCGCGGCCGCAGCTGGCGCTCGATCGCCGGCGACCTGCCGCCGCGCCACCTCGTCTGGCGCCTGGTGCAGGACCACGTGCGGCCGGATCTCCTCTTCGCCGGCACCGAGTTCGGGGTCTTCTTCACCCTCGACGGCGGCCGCCGCTGGATCCGCCTCGCCGGCGACGCCCCGACCATCTCCTTCCGCGACCTCGCGATCCAGCGGCGGGAGGACGACCTCGTCGCCGGCTCGTTCGGACGCGGCATCTGGGTCCTCGACGACTACGCCCCGCTGCGCGAGCTCTCCGAGGAGGCGCTGGCGCGCGAGGCCCTCCTCTTCGCCGGCCGCCCGGCCCGGTGGTACGTGCCGCGCCGACCGCTCGGCGACGCCGGACCGGCCGACCAGGGGGCCGCGTACTTCACCGCCCCCAACCCTCCCTTCGGCGCCGTCGTCACCTACTTCCTCGGAGCGGGCCTCGAATCGCGCGCGGAGCGGCGCCGGGCCGCCGACCGGCCGCTCGCCGCGGCGGGCAAGGACACGCCGCTGCCGACCTGGGAGGCGCTCGAGGCCGAGCGGCGGGAGGCGCCACCGGCGGCGGTGCTCACGGTGCGGGACGCGGCCGGGGAGCTCGTCCGCCGCCTCACCGGCCCGGCCGGGAAGGGCTTCCACCGCGTCGCCTGGGATCTGCGTCATCCGCCTCCGGACGCGGTGCGCGCGGCGCCGGGGCGCACCGAGGAGTGGGGCGACGGGCCGCGCGGCCCGCGCGCCGCCCCCGGCCGCTACACCCGCACCCACTCCGCCCACGTCGACGGCGAGGAGCGCGGGCACCCCGGCCCGTCCAGGCCGAGATGGTCCTCCCCGGAGGCGCCACCGTCTCCCTCTCGGCCCTCGTCGACGGCGAGGAGCGCGAGCTCGCCGGCCCGGTCGAGATCGAGATCGTGCACCTGCGCGAAGGGGCGCTGGCCGGCGCCCCGCCGGCGGAGGTCGCGGCCTTCGGCCGCCGCCTCGCAGCGGCGCGCGGGCGCCTCTCGGCGTTCGAGGCCGCGCTCGACGAGGCGCTCCTCGAGATCGGGAAGACGCAGGAGGCCCTCCGCCGCTCGACCGCGGGCCCCGAGCTCGCGGCCGCGGCCGAGGCGCTCCGGCGCGAGCTGCTCGACCTCGAGCGGGAGGTGCGGGGCGACCGCGGCAAGGGGGCGCTCGGCGAGCCGGAGGCGCCGAGTGCCGCCGCCCGGATCCGGGCGGCGCAGATGGGGACCGCCAGCTCGACCTACGGCCCGACACCGACGCATCGCCGCAGCCTCGAGCTGGGCGAGGAGCAGCTGGGTGCGGCGGTGGCGCGGCTCGAGAGCCTCCGCTCCGAGCGGCTGGCCGACTTCGCCCGCCGCCTCGCCGCCGCGGGGGTCCCCTGGAGCCCGGGGCGGCCGGTGCCCTGATCGCGGCCCGCGGGGGGCCTCAGAGGGCGACGCCCTCGATCTCCAGGTCGAGATCGGAGCGGCAGATGTCGGCTTCGAGGTAGAGCGGCTGGCGCCGCTCGGGCCCTCCGGGTCCGAGCGGCAGGTGGGGCTCGAGGCCGGCTCGGATGGCCGCGAGGTCCGCCGGGTGACGGACGTAGACCTTGGCGAGGGAGAGGGCGGCGAACCCCTCCCGCCAGCGCGCGGAGCCGTCGGACGCGGCGGCCTCGAGCGCCCGGCCGATGTTGACCAGGGTCTCGCCGAGCTGGGCCTCCGGATCCCCGGCGTGCAGGGTCGCGTGCCCCACCACGCTCGCCGTCCCCGAGAGGAAGCAGCAGGGACCGAGCGCCGCCGGCGCCACCGTGAGCCGGGAGAAGGAGGGACCGACCGGGCCGTAGCGGGGCGGATAGCGCCACGCCGCGACCTGGCGGGGGTTCTCGACGTGCCGTCCCGGCTCGCGGGCGGCGAGGAAGAGGACCACCAGGTCCTCCCCCGGCGTCCCGACCGCCGAGGAGGAGCAGAAGCGCCGCTCGGCGGCGAGGCCGAACCGGCTCACGAACGCCCGCGCCCGGCCGAGGTTGAAGCTGCGGTAGACCTCCAGCCCGTCACGGACCTGGTTGATTCCGGGCAGGTAGTTCCAGACCCGCAGGAGCTCCGCGTAGCCGAGCTCCGAGGCGAGGGCGAGGAGCTCCGCGAAGAGCGCGTGCGCCGCCGGCTCCGCCCCGCCGCCCACCGGAAGGCGCCCGGCGCCGAAGAGCAGCCGGCCGTCGTGCGCGAAGTCGAGGAGACCCGACCGGCCCGCGGCGAGCGGCCCGGAGGCACCCCAGAGCTCCAGCCACGGCCCCCCTCCGAGGACCGCGTTCGGCACCTCGACCGCGACGCCCGCTCCGGGCGGCAGGGCCGCGCCGCCGTAGGCGACGGCGGCGAGGAGACCGCCGGAGACGAGCGCCGCCGGGGCCGCCGAGCGGGGGCCGGCCCAGAGCACGAGGGGGGCGCGCGCCGGCTCTGGGACCGTGGAGACCATTCGCGACATTCTTGCTCGTTTGAGGTCGCGCGCGCCACGCCCCGGGCCCTTGCCCGGCGCGGCGAATCCTGATCCACTCCCCCGGATGCGACCCGAGGCCGTCGAGACCCCGCCCGCCACCGCGATGGAGCAGGCCCGCTCGACCCGCAACCCGATCCGCAAGCTCTACTTCTGGACCCTCCACTGGGCGGCCACCCGGCACGCCGGCAAGGCCCTGTTCGGGCTCTCCTTCGCCGAGTCGTCGTTCTTCCCCGTCCCTCCGGACGTGCTGCTGGCCGCGATGTGCTTCGCCCGGCCGCGGCGCTGGGCCCGCTACGCCTTCTGGTGCTCGGTCGCCTCGGTGCTCGGCGGCATGCTCGGCTACTACCTCGGCTGGGCGCTCTGGGACAGCGTCGGGCGGCCGATCGTCGAGTTCTACCGGGGCGAGGCGGTGATGGCGAAGGTCGAGCACTGGTACAACGAGCTCGGCTTCCTCGGCGTGCTGGTGGCGGCGGTGACGCCGATTCCGTACAAGGTCTTCACCATCGCCTCCGGCTGGTTCCACTTCGACTTCGGCCTCTTCGTCCTCGCCTCGGCGATCGGCCGGCCGCTGCGCTTCTTCCTCGTCGCGGGCCTCATCCGCGCCTTCGGCGAGCGGATCCGGCCGTTCCTCGAGAACCGCCTGGAGTGGGCGGTGGCGGCGGTCACGGTGGCCGGCGTGCTCGGCTTCGTGGCGATCAAGTACCTCCGGTGACGGGCGGCGCGACGCCTCCCGCCTTTACCCGGCCGACGCCCTCGGGCTAGATTGGGCCGGGCGGGCCCCCCGGCGTGCGGCCGGCCGGCCGAGTCTTCACCCCCGCAACTCCTCTCGACGGCGAG
>JAHDVN010000101.1 GCA_023384635.1 Thermoanaerobaculia bacterium | reverse complement strand
GAAAGCGAGCGCAGCGAGGCGGAGATCGGTCCAGGAGGCGAGAGCCGGCGTCTCCGCGCGCGCGGCGGCGAAGGCCGCGGCGGCGGCCGCGGCCTCGCCGCCCGCCTCGAGGAGCACCCCCTCGACGAAGCGCAGCCCGAGCGCCGCGCTCCCGGCCGGATCAGCCGCGAGCGCCGCCCGGGCCGCGGCGAGCGCCGTCGCGGTGTCGCCCCGGTGGAGCGCCTCCGCGATCGGCGGCCGGGGGTCGGGGGTGGCCGCGATCGCCAGCGCGGCGAGGAGCCAGATCATCCCGGAGGCCAGCCGAGCGGGCGGCCTCCGAGCAGGTGCACGTGGAGGTGGAAGACGCTCTGCCCGGCGCCTTCGAGGCAGTTGGTCACCAGCCGGAAACCGTCCCGATCGAGGCCGAGCCGGCCCGCCACCTCGACGGCGGCGCGCTGCAGCCGCCCGAGCAGCTCGACGTCGCCGGGTCCGGTCTCGAGCAGCGTCGCGACGTGGCGCCGGGGGATCAGCAGCACGTGCACCGGGGCCTGTGGATCGAGGTCGTGGAAGCCCACGACCTGCTCGTCCTCGTGGACGAGGCGCGCCGGGATCTCCCCCCGGGCGATCCGGCAGAAGACGCAGCTCTCGCTCATCGGGTGCCTCCTTCGCCCGGCGCCGTCGCGCCGGGACTCGTCTCCTCGCCCGCCACCCGCTCGACCCGCCCCCCCAGCGCACGGAGCTTCTCCTCCATCCGCTCGTAACCGCGGTCGAGGTGGTAGATGCGCTCGACCCAGGTGGTCCCCTCGGCCGCCAGCGCCGCGAGGACGAGGCTCGCCGAGGCGCGCAGGTCGGTGGCCATGACCGTGGCGCCGGAGAGCCGGCGCGGGCCGTGGACGCGCGCGAAGCGGCCGTCGAGGCGGATCTCCGCTCCCATCCGGGCCAGCTCGGCGGCGTGCTGGAAGCGGTTCTCGAACACCGTCTCGCAGATCGTCGAGACCCCCTCGGCCTGCGTCATGAGCGCCATGTACTGGGCCTGCAGGTCGGTCGGGAAGCCGGGGAACGGCGCCGTCTCGGCATCGCGGGAGCGGAGCGCCCCGGCGCGCCGCGCGCGGACCCCTCCGCCCTCGAGGCTCACCTCCGCGCCGGTCTCGGCGAGCAGCTCGAGCAGGGCCCCGAGGTCCTCGGGGCGGAGGTCTTCGACCAGGACGTCGCCGCCGGTCAGGGCGGCGCCGAGGAGATAGGTCCCCGCCTCGATGCGGTCGGCGATCACCGCGTGCTCGGCGCCGTGCAGCGCCTCGACGCCGTGGACGATCAGGGTCGCTTCGCCGATCCCCTCGATCTCCGCCCCCATCGCCACCAGCAGGCGGGCGAGGTCGCTCACCTCGGGCTCCCGGGCGCAGTTCTCGAGCACCGTGGTGCCGTCCGCCAGCACCGCGGCCATGAGCAGGTTCTCGGTGCCGGTGACGGTGACGGTGGCGAAGCGGAAGCGGCAGCCGGAGAGGCGCGGCGCGGTGACGTCGACGTAGCCGTGGTCGAGGGCGACGCGGGCGCCCAGCGCCTCCAGCCCCGCGACGTGCTGGTCGATCGGCCGCACGCCGATCGCGCAGCCGCCGGGCAGCGAGACCCGCGCGTGGCCGCGCCGGGCGAGGAGCGGCCCGAGCACGAGCACGCTCGCGCGCATCGTCTTGACCAGCTCGTACGGCGCGTCGTCGGGGCTCGCCGCCCCCGCGGGCGCCAGGTGGAGCCGCTCGGCCCCCCCCTCGATCGACCCCTGCCCGAGGTGGGCGAGGAGGCGGCGCAGGGTGGCGATGTCGCGCACCCGCGGCACGCGGCGGAGCCTGACCTCCTCGTCGGTGAGGAGGGTCGCGGCGAGCGCCGGCAGGGCGGCGTTCTTCGCCCCGCTGGCGCGCACCGTGCCGCGGAGGGGGGTGGGGCCTTCGATGCGGAACCTGTCCATCGTCTCCGGAAGGGGCTACGCCCGGCGCCTTAGTACCACAACTCTCGGGATGCCGGCCAAGTCGTCGCGGACGCCTTCGAGCGCGAGCGCCGAGCGCTCGGCCGCGGCGGCGAGCGCGGGGAGCTGCCCGCAGCCGATCTCTCCGGTCAGCCAGGCCCGCGGCGACATCGCCGGCCCGACCTCGGCGAGCAGCCGCAACCAGACCGAGAGCCCGTGGCCGGGGGCGAAGAGCGCGGCCGGAGGCTCGAAGTCGCGGACCGTGGCGGGGAGGGCGTCCCGCTCGCCCGGGTCGACGTACGGCGGGTTCGTGACCACGAGGTCGAAGCCGCCCCCCGCGAGGCCCGTTGCGAGGCCGGTGGCGAGATCGGCGGCGAGCAGGTGGATCCGGTCGCCCACCCCGTGGCGCCGGGCGTTGCCCCGGGCCACGGCGAGCGCTCCGGTCGAGCGGTCGGTGGCGAGGACGCGGGCCTCCGGCAGCTCGAGGGCGAGGGTCACGGCGAGGCAGCCGGAGCCGGTCCCGAGGTCGAGGAGGCGCGGCCGTGCGGGGAGCGGCAGCGAGAGGGCGGTCTCGACGAGGAGCTCCGTCTCCGGGCGCGGCACGAGGACGCGGCGGTCGACCGAGAACGGCCGGCCGTAGAACTCCCGCTCGCCGAAGAGATAGGCCGCCGGCTCGCCCGCCGCGCGCCGCGCGGTCCACTCCCGGTAGCGCGCCGCGTGGTGGGTGCCGGCCGGCTCGCGGTCGCGGGCGAGGTGTTGGGCCTCCCCGGTGCCGCGCCGGTGGGCGAGCAGGAGCGCCGCCTCGCGGCGCGCCAGTCCGGCCCCGGCGAGGCGGCGGCGTCCCTCCTCGAGGAGCTCCCCGATCAGGGGCTCGTCCGGGGTGCGAGCCGAGGCCACGGGGGCCGGCCGGCGGCGCCGCGGTCAGGAGGTGGCGCTGCGCGCCGCCTCTTCGATCCGCTGGGCCTGGAAGTGCTCGGCGAGCGGCCGCAGGAGGGGGTCGAGGTCCCCCTCGAGAATCGCCGGGAGCTGGTGGAGGGTGAGGCCGATGCGATGGTCGGTCACCCGGTTCTGGGGGAAGTTGTAGGTGCGGATCTTCTCGGAGCGGTCGCCGCTGCCGACCATCCGGCGCCGCTCGCTGGCGAGCTCGGCGCCGGCGCGCTCGTGCTCCAGCTCCAGCAGCCGCGCCCGGAGCACCCGCAGGGCCTTGGCCTTGTTCTTGATCTGGCTCCGCTCGTCCTGGCAGGTGACGACGAGGCCGGTAGGCAGGTGGGTGAGGCGGACCGCCGAGTAGGTGGTGTTGACCCCCTGTCCGCCCGGCCCGGAGGCGCAGTAGGTGTCGACCCGGAGGTCCCGCTCCTGCACCTCCACCTCGATCTCCTCCGCCTCGGGGAGCACGGCGACGGTGGCGGCCGAGGTGTGGATCCGCCCCGAGGCCTCGGTCACCGGCACCCGCTGCACGCGGTGGATCCCCCCCTCGTACTTCAGGCGGCTGTAAGCTCCCGCCCCCTCGACGATCGCCGAGAGCTCCTTGACCCCGCCCGCCTCGGACTCCGACAGGTCGATGAGCTCGACCCGCCAGCCCTGGCGGTCGGCGAAGCGGGAGTACATCCGGTAGAGCTCGGCGGCGAAGAGCGAGGCCTCGTCGCCGCCCGTTCCGGCCCGGATCTCGAGCACCACGTTGCGGGAGTCGTTCGGGTCCTGCGGGGCGATCTCGCGCCGGAGCTCTTCGAGGAGCTCCTCGCGCCGCGCGGCGAGGCGTGCCACCTCGTCGGTGGCGAGCGCCGCGAGCTCCCGGTCGGCCTCGCCCTGGCCGGCGAGGTCCCGCGACTCGGCGAGCTCCCGCTCGACGCGTCCGAGCTCGTGGAAGAGATCGACCGCGCGGTCGATCTCGGCGAGCGCCTTGCTCGTCTCCCGGTAGAGGCGCGGGTCGCCCAGGACCTCCGGAGAGGCGAGGCGGGCGGTGAGCTCGGCGTGGGTGGTGGCGAGCTGCTCGAGCTTCTCGCGCATCGTCGCGGCCTGGGCAGCGGGCCCGGCGGGGGGCCGGGCCCGGCGCACCGCCTCAGGCGGTGGCGCGGTTGTAGCGGCGGTTGAAGCGCTCGACGCGGCCCGCGGTGTCGATCAGCTTCTGCTTGCCGGAGAAGAAGGGGTGGCAGGCGTTGCAGATCTCGAGCCGCAGCTCCTTCTTCGTCGAGTGGGTCTGGAAGGTGTTGCCGCAGGCGCAGACCGCCGTCACGAGGTGGAGCTGGGGATGGATGTTTTTCTTCATGAGGGGACCTCTGGGGCACGGCGCCGGGTTCTGGTTCCCGGCGGACCGCCAAGGATAGCGAATTTCCGGACCCCGTTCAATCCGGGGCGGCGGGGCTCACTCCGGCGCCGGCGAGCGCAGGGGCTGGCCGGTCTCGGGGGGGATCTGGAGGCGCTTCATCATCTCGTGCAGCGTGGTCGGCTTGACCCGCAGCAGCTCGGCGGCCCGCTTCTGCACCCCCCCGGCGGCGTGGAGGGCGCGCACGATGAGCTTGCGCTCGTAGGTGGTCACGGCGTCGCGCAGCGAGACCCCCTCGGGGGGGAGGGGGGTGGACGCGGCCTCCTCCGGGGCGCGCCGGAGCGCCGTCGGGAGGAGCCCGACGTCGAGCGTCTCGCCCTCGGAGAGCACCACCGCCCGCTCGATCGCGTTCTCGAGCTCGCGGACGTTGC
The DNA here is from genome assembly GCA_023384635.1 of Thermoanaerobaculia bacterium. Lineage (GTDB taxonomy): Bacteria > Acidobacteriota > Thermoanaerobaculia > Multivoradales > JAGPDF01 > JAAYLR01. Next base: position 6,023 of record JAHDVN010000101.1, on the reverse strand, counting down.
CCGGCCAGCGGTAGTCGAGCAGCAGCTCCATCGCCGCCGCCGAGATGTCGCAGAGCGGCTTGTCGTTCTCGGCCGCGTAGCGGGCGAGAAAGTGGCGGGCGAGGAGCGGGATGTCCTCGCGCCGCTCGCGCAGCGCGGGCAGCGGGATGGTGATCACGTTGAGCCGGTAGTAGAGGTCCTCGCGGAAGCTCCCCAGCCGCACCAGCGCCTCGAGGTCGGCGTTGGTCGCCGCGACGATGCGCACGTCCACGCGGATGACGTCGACGCCGCCGACGTGCATGAACTCCTTCTCCTGGATCACGCGCAGCAGCTTGGCCTGCGTCTCGAGCGGAATGTTGCCGATCTCGTCGAAGAAGATCGAGCCGCCGTTGGCGAGCTGGAAGAGCCCCTTCTTGTTGGCGATGGCGCCGGTGAAGGCGCCGCGCACGTGGCCGAAGAGGTTGCTCTCGAGCAGGTCGGGAGGCATCGATCCGGAGTTGACGGTGATGAACGGTCCCTGGGCGCGCCGGCTGTGGTGGTGGATCGCCTTGGCCACCAGCTCCTTGCCGGTGCCGCTCTCGCCGAGCACCAGGATGTTGCTCTTGGCCGGGGCCGCGAGCCGCACGAGGTCGAACACCTTCTGCATCTCGCGGCTCTTGCCGATCAGGTTGTCGATTCCGAAGCGCTGGCCGAGCTGCTCGCGCAGGGCGCGGTTCTCCGAGGTCAGCCGCCGCTGCTCGAGGCCGCGCCGGATGGTGAGGATGACCTCCTCGTTCTTGAACGGCTTCGGGATGTAGTGGAAGGCGCCGTCGCGCATCGCCTCGATCGCGCCCTCGATCGAGGAGAAGGCGGTGACCACGATCACGACCTGCTCCGGGTCCCGCCCCTTGACCTGCCGCAGGACCTCGAGGCCGCTCATGCCCGGGAGCATGAGGTCGAGGAGCACGAGGTCGATCTCCTCGCGCTCCAGCACGACGAGCGCCTCCTCGCCGTTGCGGGCCGGGACCGGCTGGAACCCCTCGCGGCGCACCAACTCGGTCAGGACGTCGCGGACGACCTCCTCGTCGTCGACGATGAGGATGTTCATGGGCTGCCGGACGGCGGTTCCTCGGGCAGGTCGACGGTGAAGCGGGCGCCCTCGCCGGGGCGGCTCGCGACGTCGAGCCGGCCGCCGTGCTGAGTCACGATCTGCTGCGAGATCGCGAGCCCGAGGCCGGTCCCTCCCTGGCCGGCGCGGGTGGTGAACAGGGGGTCGAAGATCCGCCCCAGATGCTCGGGCCGGATGCCGCAGCCGGTGTCGGCGACGACGAGTCGGGCGCGGCCGTCGGCGGCATGCACCCCGATCGTCAACGTGCCGCCCTCGGGCATCGCGTCCACCGCGTTGAGGAGCAGGTTCGTGACCACCTGCTGGAGCTCTCCGGAGTCGCCGAGAACCAGGACCGGCGCGGGCTCGAGCTCGGTCACCACCCGGACCGAGCGGCGGGAGAGCCTCTCGCGCAGCAGGTCGAGGCACTCCTCGGCGATGCGGCGGAGGTCGACCTCGCCGCGCTCGCCGCGGCGGTGGCGGGCGAAGTCGAGCAGCCCGTTGACGATGTGGGCGGCGCGGAAGGTCTGCCGCTCCACCTTGCGCAACAGCTCGTGGCGCGGGTCGCCTTCCGGGGTGTCGGCGAGCAGCATCTGGGCGTAGCTCGAGATGCCGGTGAGCGGTGTGTTGACCTCGTGCGCCACCCCGGCGGCGAGCAGGCCGAGCGAGGCGAGGCGGTCCCGCTCCTTGAGGACCTGCTCCATCCGGGCCCGCTCGGTGACGTCCTGGACGACGAGGATGCGGCCCCCCGGCTCGGGGCCCCGGCGCAGCGCCGCCACGCTGACCTGCAGGTGGCGCTCGTCGTTCTCGCCGCGCTGCCAGGGAACGGTGGCCGGCGGGGCGCCGGGCACCGGCAGCGCCCCGATCGGCAGCACCTCGGCGAGCGGCCGCCCGGCCAGGGTCTCGCGCCGGGCGCCGACGAGCTCCGCGAAGGCGAGGTTCGCCTGGCGGACCACGCCGGCCTCGTCGAGCACCGCGATGCCCGCCGGGGAGGACTCGATGATCCCCTCGTTGCGCCGCTTGAGGTCGGTGACCTGGCGCAGCTGCCCCTGGACCTGCTCGAGCAGGCGCGCGTTCTCGATCGCCAGCGCCGCCTGGTCGAGGACCGAGCGCGTGAGCTCGAGATCCTCGCTGTTGAGCGGCTCGCCGTCGTCCTTCGGGCTCGCCAGCAGCAGGCCGATCGGACGTCGCCGCACGGAGAGGGGGAAGGCGTAGCGGTACCCCTCCTCGGCCAGCGCCAGCAGGGTCGTCCCCTGGCCGGCGAGCTCCGAGAGCGGGAGCGCCAGCACCGGCGCCTCCCAGACCCCGCCCGGGAGCTCCCAGAGCGAGACCGAGTGGTCGCGCCGGTCCTCCCCGAGGGCGGGCTCGAGCCGATCGTCCCGCACCAGCAGGAGCTCGACCCGCGCGAGCTCGAAGGCGTCGGCGAGCTCGGCGACGAGGACACGCGCCAGCCGGTCGAGGTCGCGCTCGTGCAGCAGCTCGCGCCCGAGGTCGGCGAGTGCACGCCGCCGCCGGTAGGTCGGTCCGTAGTGCAGCCGTTCGAACGCGGAGCTCACGCCGCGCTGGGTCGGCACCACGAGGGCCGCGAGGCCCAGGGCCACGGCGAACGAAGCGACGTCGCGCGAGAGCGGCCAGTCGGGGGGCAGGGCGCGCCGGATCAGCAGGTCGAGGAGCGCGAAGAGTCCGAGTCCGCCCGCGATCGTGACGCCGTACGCCAAGCCCTGCCGGAAGAGGATGCCGACGTCCCAGAGCCGGTAGCGCAGGAGGGCCCAGGCGAAGGCGACGGGCACGAAGGCGAGCGGCAGGATCGTCAGCAGGTCGACGAGCGGCGGCCAGGTGAGCCCGGCCGCCCGCGGCAGGGCATAGAGCAGGGCGAACGGGAGGTAGCCGGCGGTGGCGCCGATCGCCAGCCACTGCATCACCCGCCGCTCCTCCCAGGGCGCCCGCAGGCGGCGCAGGCCGGCCCAGAGCGCCGCGGCGGCGACCGCCGAGCAGAGGGCGAGGTGCACGAGCTCGAGGCGGTCGAGGCGCGCGATCGCCGCCGCCAGGGGCCGCCCCATCAGGAAGCGGCCGCCGGCGAGCGCGAGGTCGAGCTGCCCGGCGAGCAGGAAGGCGGCGGGAAGGTAGAGGAACGGCCGCACTCGGCGGGCGAGGGCGCTGCGCTGGAAGGCGCCGGAAAGCCCGAGGAAGAGGTGCAGGGTGAGCGGTGGCAGGGCGACGCGGGCCAGTCCTTCGAGCAGGTAGAGCGCCTTGCCCGGGCCGTCGAGCGGGAAGACCGGCGAGAGCAGGAAGACCGCGGCCGAGGCGGCGCTCCAGAGCACGAACAGGGCACTGCGCTCGGGTCGCCAGAGCGCGAACAGCGCGATGCCGAGGTGGAGCAGGGCCACCAGGGAGAGCACGAGGTAGGGCAGGTCGAGGGCGAGCGGCGGCGGCCGGTAGGCGACCTCGACCAGGGTGTCGCCGCGCGCCACGAGCAGCTGCCGCTCGCCCCCCTCGCGCAGGAGGTCGGCGAGCTCCCGGCCGGGGGTGGCGCCGTCGACCAGGAGGATCCGGTCCCCGGTCTCCAACCCGGTGGCCGGAGCGGCCACGGACTCGACGCGCCAGTGGTCCCCCGCCGCGGCGGCCCGGAAGCCGAGCGGCTGGAAGGAGGCGAGCTTGCGGCTGAAGCCGAGGGCCCCCGCACCGAGAGCGAGGGCCAGCACGAGCAGGCAGAGAAGGCGCGGCGCGCGGCGCTCGGCGTGCGGAGAGGTCATGGTCGCGGACGGCCCCGGGGGCCGTCTCGAAGGATGAGAAGCACGGTCCGTGCCACCGACTCAACCGGATGGAGGGGGCTCGAGAGCAGTCTTTTCAGCGGTTTGGCCCCCCGGCGTCCGCTCGTTTGGAGAGCATACGGAAAATTGGATCCAAGCGCATCGATTCTCCCCGCGGGGAGCGGTGCGGATCGGGGGCCCGGCAACGCCGGGAGGGGGGTCAGAAGCGGACCGAGAGGCCGGTGGTGAGGCGCCGGCGGAAGCCGTCACCGGGATGGAGGTCGCCGTGCGCGGTGGTGCCGCGGGCGAGCTCCATGTTGACGCGCATCGCCCACTCGGTGGCGAGGTCGAAGAAGACGTTGAGGTCCTGCACCACGGTCAGCTGCAGGCGCTCCGCGTCGAGCGAGGAGACCCCCACGTCGGGCCCGGCGCCCAGGGACTCGAGCTCCTGGGAGAGGCGGTGGAAGGCGAGGACCACCCCCGTGCCCGCCCCGACGAATCGGGTGTCGAGCGAGGTGACGAGGTAGGAGACCCCGTTGCGGTAGGCGTTCTGGTCGCCGGCGAGGAAGGTGCCGCCACCGCCGACCGCCGCGATCGACTCCCACCGCGCCACCAGGAAGCCCCCGAACTGCCGCGAGAGGGTGACCCGCATCTCGGGCACGCGGTCGCCGGGCACCAGGAAGAGGCTTTCGAAGTGGTCGAAGAAATCGCGGCTGAAGTAGAGGCGGACGGTGCGGTCGAACTCGCGGCTCGTGAAGTCGACCGACAGGAGGCTTCCCTCGCTGCCGCCGCGGCGCACGCCGAGCTGGTAGCAGGAGAGCCCGACCATCTCGCAGGCGTCCTCCTCGACCACCATCAGCGGCACGAACTCCTGCTCCCAGAGCCCTCCGTCCTCGACCTCGAAGCGGTGCGAGACCGCGGCCTCGCCCCGCCAGGAGCGGCCGAAGTCGATGCCCACGCCCGCGCGCGGGGTCACCGCGACCCCCTCGGCGCGCAGGCCGCCGGCGAGGCCGTACTCGAGGTCGAAGCGCTCGCCGAGCTGGAGGTCGCCGCTGCCGAACGCCTCGAACTGGCGGGCGCTCTCGCGCCCGGGGAGGAGGTCGTCGAGGTACGAGCCGGTGCGCTCGCGGAACCGCAGCCCGGCGCGCAGCCCGGCGTCCTGGGTGAGGGCGCGCTCGTAGGTGCCCTCGAAGCGGACCGACCGGGAGGAGGTGGGGATGGAGGCGGGCACGAGCGCCCCCTTGGCGTGGAGGCCGGACTCCTCCGTGTACCAGGCGCTGATCGCGGACTCCCCGGCGGCTCCCACCGCGCCGCGCCAGCGCACCCCGTACTGCTGGAAGTCGACGGGCACCAGCTCGCCGCCGACCAGGGTGCTCAGACGGTTCACGTGCGAGCGCAGGTCGAGCTCGCTGTGCTCCCCGTGCGCCAGGTGGACCGCCAGGGAGGTCGCCTCCCCGCCCTGCTCGGACGCGCCACTCACGAGGGTCGCCGGCGAGAGCTGCCGATAGTCGCCGTCGAGGCGCAGGAGCAGGCCCTTGAGATGCCCCTCGAGGCGCACCTCGCCGCCCGTCATCGCGGCCGAGTAGCCGTCCGGCAGATCGCTCGTGCCGGTCTCGGCGCTCATCGAGGCGGCGAAGCCGGCGCGCACCGGCTCGGGCTCGAGGCTGGCGAGCCGGGTGTCGGAGAGACCGGTGGCGAGCTCGCGCAGGACGTCGGGGGGCACCTCCTCGCGCAGCGACCAGAAGTCGTCCCCGGGGCCTGCGGCGCTCTCCTCGGCCGCCGGCCCGAGCTGCAGCTCGACCCACTGCGCCGCGTCCCGGGAGGCGCGCGTGAGCAGCACCACCGCGGGAGCGAAGCCGCGCTTGAAGGCCACGAGCTTGTAGAGGCCCGCGGGGAGCGCATCGAAGAGGAACTCGCCGCCGTTGCCGGTCGTCGCGAGGCGCAGCGTGCGATCGACCAGCTGGTAGGCGTAGACCTGCACGGACGGGAGCGGGACCCCCCCCTCGAGCACCTGCCCGGAGACGGTGCCGCGCCCGGGGTTGACGTCGGCGCGCGCTCCCGTCCCCAGCCCGGCGAGGGCGAGGAGGAGCGCGGCGATACGGAGCATTCTCGTCACAGGAGTTCCGCCCTGAGAATCACACTTTAGACGAATGCGCAAGGGGGTGCAACGGCGCCCTCCCGGCCCCGGCCCGGGAGGGGTCCCCGGGCCC
>JAHDVN010000100.1 GCA_023384635.1 Thermoanaerobaculia bacterium | reverse complement strand
CCACCCGCAGCTCGATGCGGGCCGGCGCCCGCTCCGCCTCGCCCTGCCGGCCCAGCTTCGGGAGGTTGTTCCGCCCGTCCTCGAGCAGCGCCAGGCGGAAGACGGGGCGCTCGATCCGCACCCGGCGCAGCGTGAGCACCGGCCGGGAGAGCCCCACCAGGTCGGCTTCGACCGCGAGCCGGCCGATCTCCGCCAGCGCCGGGTCGTCCGGCCCGGCGCCGGCGAGCGCCGCGATCTCGGCCTCGAGGGAGAGGGGGACGAGGGAGAGCGCGAGGGCGCCGATCGCGACCTCCCGGCCGAGCAGCTCGGAGAGGCGGCGCTCGGCGAGCGCCCGGGTGTGCTCGCGCACCGCGGCGCTCCGCGCCAGGAAGCTCGCGAGCGCGAGCAGCACGGCCAGCGCCGCCAGGAACCAGGCGGCGGGGCGGAGGAGCCAGCGGCGGAATCGGCCCGGACGCGCGCGCGGCGGCCGGCCGTCGGGCGAGGTCATCGCTCGCGCGACCGCCTCAGCCCCCCCATCCGAGCTTGCCTCGGAGGGTCTCCCAGAAGGTCCGCTCGCTGGCGCGCACGAGCCGGGCGGTGACCGACGAGCGGCGGTAGCGGACGCGGTCGCCGACCGCGAGGTCGGTCCACTCCTGCCCGTCCACCGTGAGATGCACCAGCTCCTGGGCGCTCTCGAGCACCGCCTCGACCTCGGCCGTGTCCGGGACCACGATCGGGCGCAGGGTCAGGGTGTGGGGGCAGATCGGCGCGATCACCGTGACCCCGAGCGCGGGGTGGAGGATCGGGCCCCCGGCCGAGAGGTTGTAGGCGGTCGATCCGGTGGGGGTCGAGACGATGAGGCCGTCGGCCCGGTAGCGCGTCACCGGCCGGCCGTCGACGGAGAGCGAGAGCTCGATGATGCGGGCCACGGCGCTCTTGGCGATCACCGCGTCGTTGAGGGCGCGGAACGAGCGGGGCTCCCCCGCCGCCGGCCGGAAGTCGACGTCGGCCATCCCCCGCTCCTCGATCTCGAAGCGGCCGGCGAGCACCTCGACGAGGCTCGGGTAGAGCTCGGTGCGCCCCACCTCGGTGAGGAAGCCGAGCCGCCCGAGGTTGACGCCGAGCAGCGGGGCGCCGTCGCCCATCAGGCGCGCCACCGAGAGCAGGGTGCCGTCGCCGCCGAGGACGATGACCAGGTCGAGATTCGCCGCCGGGAGGTCGGCGGCGGCGCCGACCTGCGGCGGCAGCTCCGCCGCGGTGGCGCCGTCGAGGAAGACCTCGCAGCCCCGGCGCCCCAGCCACTCGGCGACCTCGCGGGTGGTCGCCAGCGCCTCGCGGCTGCCCCGCTTGGCGACCAGGCCGATCCGGCGCAGCACCGGGTGGTCGTTCACGCCGGCCTCCGGAGGAGGAGGAAGACCTCGCGGTTGCCGTCCGCGCCGGGCAGGCAGGAGTCGCTCTCGCCGACGAGCTCCAGGCCGAGCGCCACGAGCTCGCCGGCCCGGCGGGCCACGATCTCGCGGCGCGCCGCCTCGTCGCGCACGATCCCCCCCTTGCCGACCGCGCCGCGGCCGACCTCGAACTGCGGTTTGACGAGCGGCAGCAGCAGCCCTCCGGGGGCCACCAGCGGCACCGCCGGGGGCACGACCTTGAGCAGCGAGATGAAGGAGACGTCGAAGACCGCGAGATCGGCCGGCTCGTCGAACGCCCCGGCCTCGAGGTGCCGCGCGTTCGTGCGCTCGCGGAGCGTCACCCGCGGGTCGGCGCGCAGGCGCGCGTCGAGCAGGCCGTGGCCGACGTCGACCGCGAGCACGCGGCGGGCGCCGCGCTGGAGGAGGCAGTCGGTGAAGCCGCCGGTCGAGGCGCCGACGTCGAGGCAGACCCAGCCGGTGGGATCGAGACCGAAGGCGTCGAGGGCGCCGGCGAGCTTGCGCCCGCCGCGGGAGACGAACGGCTCGCGCTCGCGCACCGCGACCGCCGCCTCGCCGCGCACCGCCGTCCCCGGCTTGTCCACGCGGCGGCCGTCGACCTCCACGGCGCCGGCCATCACCGACCGCCGGGCCTGCTCGCGGCTCGGGAAGAGCCCGCGCTCAACCAGCAGCTGATCCAGTCGCACCGTCGCGAGCGCCGCGCGGCGTCCTCTCGCCCTCCGCAGCGCGCCCCGCGCCGGCGGCGAAGAAGCGGCGGAGCCGGAAGTAGATCCCCTCGGCGTCGAGCCCGAACGCCTTGCGCAGCACCTCCTGCGAGCCGTGCGGCACGAAGCGGTCGGGGATCCCGATCGGCAGCACCTCGACGCCGCGCAGCTCGAGCTCGGCCACCGCCTCCATCACCGCCGAGCCGAAGCCCCCCGCCACCACGTGCTCCTCCACGGTGGCGATCCGTCCACCGCCCGCGAGCTGGCTCGCGAGCAGCTCGCGGTCGAGCGGCTTGACGAAGCGGGCGTTGACCACCGTGAGGTCGACCCCCTCGCGCGCCAGCCGCTCGGCCGCCTCGAGGGTGGTCTGCACGGTCGAGCCCGCGGCCCAGACGGTGCCGCCCGCGCCGCGCCGCAGCACCTCGGCCTTGCCCAGCGGCAGCGTCCGGAAGACGCCGTCGAGCGGCACCCCGAGCCCGTTGCCGCGCGGATAGCGCAGCGCCACCGGGTGCTCGCACTCGAGCGCCGTGGCGAGCATCTGGCGCAGCTCGTTCTCGTCCTTCGGCGCCATCACCACCGCGTTCGGGAAGATGCGGAAGTAGGCGTAGTCGAACAGGCCGTGGTGGGTCCAGCCGTCGTTGCCGACGATGCCGCCGCGGTCCATGGCGAAGACCACCGGCAGGTCCATCAGGCAGACGTCGTGGAAGATCTGGTCGAAGGCGCGCTGCAGGAAAGTGGAGTAGATCGCGACCACCGGCTTGAGGCCCCCCAGTGCGAGGCCGGCGGCGAGCGTCACGCTGTGCTGCTCGGCGATGCCGGTGTTGAGGAAGCGCTCCGGGAAGCGCTCGGAGAATGGCACCAGGCCGGTGCCGTCGGGCATCGAGGCGGTGATCGCCACCACGCGCGGGTCGCGCTCGGCGAGGGCCACCAGCGCCTCGCCGAAGACCGCCGTGAACGAGGGAGCGGCGGCCGGCTTGCCCTTCTGGATTCCCTTGACCGGGTCGAAAGGCGACGGGCCGTGGTACTCGACCGGCTCGTCCTCGGCGTACTTGTACCCCTTCCCCTTGGTCGTGATGGCGTGGACGAGGACCGGCCCGTCGATCTCCTTGGCCTGCTCGAACGCCGCGAGCAGCGCCGGCACGTCGTGGCCGTCCACCGGCCCCACGAAGCGGAAGCCGAGCTCCTCGAACAGGGTGCCGGGGGTGAAGACCTGCCGCACCCCCTCCTCGACCCCCTTGGCGACCTCGATCATCGACTCGCCCACGCCGGGGATCCGGTGCAGCAGCCGCTTGACCTCGTCCTTCAGCCGCGCGTAGTGGCGCCCCGCCATCATCTCGTTCAGATAGCGGGTGAGCGCGCCGACGCTCGGGCTGATCGACATCGAGTTGTCGCTGAGGACGACGATCATGCGCGTCCCGAGGTGGCCCGCCTGGTTCATCGCCTCGAAGGCCATGCCCGCGGTCATCGATCCGTCGCCGATGATCGCCACCACGCGGTGGTCCTCGCCCCGCCGGTCGCGCGCCAGCGCGAGGCCGAGCGCCGCCGAGATCGAGGTCGAGGCGTGGCCGGCGGCGAGCACGTCGTACTCGCTCTCGCCGCGCAGGCAGAAGCCGGAGAGGCCGCCGTACTGGCGCAGGGTGCTCATCCGCTCGCGCCGCCCGGTGAGGATCTTGTGCGGGTAGGTCTGGTGGCCGACGTCCCAGACCAGCAGGTCGCGCGGGGTGTCGAAGGCGTAGTGGAGGGCGATCGTCAGCTCCACCGAGCCCAGGTTGGAGGAGAAGTGGCCGCCGGTCTCCGAGACGCAGCGCACGATCTCCTCGCGCAGCTCGTCGGCGAGCGGCACGAGGTCGGCCGGCGGCAGGCGCCGCAGGTCGTGGGGGCTGTGGATCTGGTCGAGAAGGCTCATGTCATCGGTCCCTGCGGGCGAGGAATTCGATCAACGAGAGAGGGAGGCCGTCGAGGTGTGGCAGGCCGCTCGCCACCTCCGACGCCTCCCGGCGCAGGCGGTCGAGCTCGGCGCGGCTGCGCTCGAGCCCGTGCAGGGCGGGATACGTGAGCTTGTGCGCGCGCACGTCCTTCCCGGCCGTCTTGCCCAGATTGACGGTCGTTCCCACTACGTCGAGCATATCATCCGCGATCTGGAACATCAGACCGAGCCGCTCGCCGAACGCTGCGAGACGGGCGCGGAGCGCCGCTTCGGCGCCGGCGAGCAGCGCCCCGAGCTCGCACGCCGCGGCGATGAGCGCCGCCGTCTTGCCGCGGTGGATCCGCTCGAGCGCGGGCGCCGCGTCCGCGGGCCAGGCGCGCTCGGCCTCCAGGTCCTCGGCCTGCCCGCCGATCATCCCCGCCGTGCCGATCGCCCGCCCGACGAGCGCGACCGCCGCGCGCCGGCGCTCGGCCGGCACGGCCGCGGGCTCGCTCGCGAGCAGCGTGAGCCCGAGCGTGAGGAGAGCGTCGCCCACCAGGACAGCGGTCGCCTCGTCGTAGCGCCGGTGCACGGTGGGACGGCCGCGCCGCAGGTCGTCGTCGTCGAGTGCCGGCAGGTCGTCGTGCACGAGCGAGTAGGTGTGGATCATCTCCAGCGCCGCCGCCGCCGGCAGCACCTCCTCGGCGCTGCCGCCCGCGGCACGTGCCCCCAGCGCCACGAGCGCCGGCCGCAGGCGCTTGCCGCCCGCGAACACGGCGTAGCGCATCGCCTCGTGCAGCCGGGCCGGCGTCTCGCCGGCCGCCGGCAGCAGCCGGTCGAGCTCGGCCTCCACCGGCGCCACCAGCGCCGCCAGGAACTCCCGGAACGCCGCTCCGCCACTCGGCCCGCTCGTGCCGCTCATGCCGTCTCCCGCAGGCAGAAGGGCAGGGCGAGCACCGCCAGCACCACGCGCTGCACCTCCGCGTCGCCCCAGTTGTGCTCGAAGAGCCCCGCCACCGCGAAGCCGACGAGCGCGGCGGTCGCCCCCAGGTAGAGATCGGCCGGCCCGCGTCCCTCCCGCTCGGCGCGCCGCAGCCCGCGCCAGGCCTCGATCCCACCCACCCCGAGCAGGGCGAGGAACGCCACCAGCGAGAGCAGGCCGCGCTCGGCGGCCACCTGGGCGAAGCTGTTGTGCAGGTGCGGCACCCGGTAGCGGGGGGCGGTCTCGTCGCGGTAGATCGGGTAGCGCTGGCGGACGAGGTCCGGCCCGATGCCGAGCAGCGGCTTCTCCGCCACCACGCGCCCGCCGGCGGCGAGCATGCAGAGGCGGTCGTAGTTCGAGGCGTCGCTGAGGCTTCCGATCGAGAGCGCCCGCGCCACCCAGGGGACGGGAGCGAAGAGCAGCGCCGCCAGCGCCGCGGGCAGGAGCATCGAGAGCAGCCGCGGCGCGCGCCCCGCGACCAGCGCCAGCACCGCCACCAGCGCCGCCACCCAGGCGCTCCGGGTGAGGCTCCCGGCCAGCGCGAGGTTGACCGCCACGAGCGCCACGGCCCGCGAGGCCGGGTGCCGCGCCAGCCGCCAGAAGCGCCCGCTCTCGGCCGGTCCGCGGCCGGGAATCACCGCCTGGGCGACGAGCAGCAGGTCGATGACCAGCAGCACGCCGGAGAAGGTCATCCAGTGGGAGAAGGGGCCGCGGATCCGGCGGTCGAGATCGCCGTAGCCGACCAGGTACTGGGCGAGGCCGTGGAGCGCGAAGAGAGTGCCGGCCGCGGCGAGGATGTCCACCAGGCGGCGGACCTCCCGCTCGCCCCGCAGGGCGAGCAGCGCGAGCGGCAGCGTGCCCAGCGCGAAGATCTCGCCGAGCGCCCCGAGGCTCTCGCGGGGCTCGGCCGAGGCCGCCACCGCGGCCGCGAGGAAGAGGTAGTAGAGCCCCGCCGCGGCGAGCAGCGGGCGCCCCCGGTCGAGGCGGGCGAGGCGGCCCCGGCCGCTCCAGGGGGCGGCGAGGTACGCCACCCCGAGGACGATGTTCGAGAGGGCGAGCCCGAAGAGGGTCGCGAGGTGCGCGGCGTAGAGGCCGAAGCCCCAGCGCTCCCGGCGCTCGGGGGATGCGGGGCCCGCCGGCCCGCCGGAGACGGCCACCGCCGGGCGGCTCCCCCTAGCGCCCGAGGACGCTCGCCGGCAGCGCGTCTTCCTCGAGCAGGATCGGGATGTCGGAGACGATCGGGTAGACGAGCCCGGAGGCCTCGCAGTAGAGCCCCTGGGCGACCACCGGCTCCTCGTCGCGGAAGTGCTCGCGGTACTTCTCGACCAACTCCGCGCACACCGGCGCCGGCAGGTCGACCACGGCCAGCGGCTCGCGGCTCTTCGGGCAGACCAGGATCTCGAGCAGCTCGGCGTCGACGGCCATCGTTCGACCTCCTCCGCGGCACCTTAGCACGGGCGCCCGGGGGATCCCGGCCGGTCGCGCCGCCCGCCCGCGCCCGCTGGCGCCCGCTGGTAGGCTCGCCGGGAGCGGGCCGCCGGAGCGCCGCCCGCCCGCCCCCCCCGTCGAGGCGGGGCACCCGATGCGCCGAGAGAGACCGCTTCCCCCCAGGCTCCGCCCAGTCGCCGCCGCCCTGGCCGGCCTGCTGCTCGCCGCCGCCGCCTCCGCCGCCGCGCCGGCGGCCGCGGGGCCCCAGCCGCTCACCCCGGAAACCCTCTGGAAGCTGGCGCGGGTCGGGGCGCCGGCGCTCGCCCCCGACGGCTCGGCCGCGGCCGTGGCGGTGACCCGCTACGACCTCGAGAAGGACAAGGGATTCACCGACCTCTGGCTGGTGCCGACTGCCGGCGGCGAGGCGCGGCAGCTGACCACCCACGAGGCCTCGGATTCGAGCCCGCTCTGGAGCCCGGACGGCAAGTGGATCGCCTTCCAGTCGAAGCGCGAGGGGGACGACGAGGGGCAGATCTACCTGCTGCCGGTGGCCGGCGGCGAGGCCAAGCGCCTCACCCGCGTGCCCACCGGGGCGTTCGCCGCCAAGTGGTTCCCCGATTCGCAGCGCCTCGCCTTCGTCTCCTGGGTCTGGAAGGACCTCGACGGCTGGGAGGCACAGGCGAAGCGCGCCAAGGAGCGGAAGGAGTCGAAGGTCAGCGCCAGGGTCTGGGACAGGCCACTCGTCAGCTGGTGGGATCACTTCGTCGACGACCGCGATCCGCACGTCTTCTCGATCTCGATCGCGGGCGGCGAACCCACTGCGATCACCCTCGGCACCGGCTACTCGCTCTCCCAGGCCGAGCCGGGCGCCGACGCCTACGACATCTCCCCCGACGGCGCCGAGGTGGCGTTCGCGGCCGACCTCGACGCGACGGGGGTGGACTCCAACTTCGACATCTTCGTGGTGCCCGCCGCGGGCGGCGCGGCGCGCAACCTCACGGCCGACAATCCGGGCGACGACGGCGGCCCGCTCTACTCGCCCGACGGGCGCTCTCTCGCCTTCGGGCGGCAGACGCTCAAGGGCTTCTACGCCGACCGGGTGCGCCTCGTGCTGCACGACCGGCAGGCCGGGACGAACCGGGTGGCGACCGAGGCCTGGGACCGCTCGGTCGGCGGGCTCGTCTGGACTCCGGACGGCGCGGCGCTCTACGGCGCCATCGACGACGCCGGCACCACCCGCATCTACCGCATCGACGCCGCGAGCGGCGAGCCGGCGCCGGTGACCGCCGAGCGCAGCTTCTCGAGCCTCGCCCTCTCGGCCGACGGCGGGACGATGGTGGCGCTCCGTCAGTCCTTCGTCGAACCGCCGACGCTGGTGCGCCTCGACCCGGCGACCGGCGCGGCGACCCAGCTCTCGACCTTCAACGACGAGCTCCTCGCCGGCGTCGCGTGGGGGGCGTACGAGAGCGTGACCTACACCGGCGCGCGGAGCGAGCCGGTGCAGATGTGGGTCCACTACCCGCCCGGCTTCGACCGCACCAAGCGCTACCCGCTCTACCTCCTCCTCCACGGCGGGCCGCACAACGGCGTCACCGATGCCTGGCAGCCGCGCTGGAACGCCCAGCTCTTCGCCGGCTGGGGCTACGTCGTGGCCTGGCACAACTTCCACGGCTCGAGCGGGTTCGGCCAGGCGTTCGCCGACTCGATCAACCCGCTGCAGTCCGAGCTGCCGTACGAGGACACGATCCTCGCCGCCGAGTGGTTCGCCCGGCAGCCGTGGATCGACGCCGAGCGGATCGCCGCCGGCGGCGGCAGCTTCGGCGGCTACCTCGCCTCGGTCCTGCTCGGCCGCGAGCACCCGTTCCAGACCCTCATCGCCCACGCCGCGGTCTACAACTGGTACACGCAGTACGGCTCCGACTACGGGGCCGGCCGGCGGCGCCACGGCGAGCACTGGGAGCGGCCGGAGATCTGGCAGACCTCCTCGCCGCACTTCGGAGCCGGCCACTTCGACACGCCGACCCTGGTGATCCACGGCCAGCTCGACATGCGGGTGCCGGTCAACCACGGCTTCGAGCTCTTCAACACGCTGCAGAACCGGGGCGTGAAGAGCCGCCTCGTCTACTACCCGGACGAGAACCACTGGATCCTCAAGCCGAACAACTCGCTGCACTGGTACGCCACCTGCCGCGAGTGGCTGGCCGAGTTCCTGGGCGCGAAGCCGTAGGCAAGGCCGGCCGCAGCCTCCGTGCTAGGATTCCGGAGCCTCTGACTCGCCGGAGGCTCCGCACAGGGGATCCACCGATGAACTCATCCTTCTGGCAGGGCAAGCGTGTCCTCGTCACCGGTCACACCGGGTTCAAGGGCGCCTGGCTCTGCCTGCTGCTCCAGGCGATGGGCGCCCAGGTCCACGGCTTCGCGCTCGCGCCCCACACCCGGCCCAACCTCTTCACCGCCGCGCGGGTCGGGCGGAACATGCGCTCCGAGGAGGGCGACGTGCGCGACCTCGAGGCGGTGAGCCGGACGGTGCAGGAGGCGCGGCCGGAGGTCGTCTTCCACCTCGCGGCCCAGGCGCTGGTGCGGGAGAGCTACCGCGACCCCACCGGCACCCTCTCCACGAACGTCATGGGCACCGCCAACCTCCTCGAGGCGGTGCGCCGGCAGGGCGAGACGCGGGCGGTAGTGATCGTCACCAGCGACAAGTGCTACGAGAACCGCGAGTGGTACTGGTCGTACCGCGAGAAGTCCGCGCTCGGCGGCCGCGACCCCTACTCGGTGAGCAAGGCGTGCGCCGAGCTCGTGGTGCGCGCCTACCGCGAGTCGTTCTTCTCCGGTGGCGACGGAGCGCCCGCCATCGCGACCGTCCGCGCGGGCAACGTCGTCGGCGGCGGCGACTGGTCGGCCGACCGGCTGGTGCCGGACACCGTCCGTGCCCTGCAGGCCGGGCGGCCCGTGGAGCTGCGCTTCCCGGGCGCGACGCGCCCCTGGCAGCACGTGCTCGAGCCGCTCTCCGGCTATCTGCTCGTCGGCGAGCGCCTCCACGGCGAGGGACACGACTGGGCCGAGGCCTGGAACTTCGCTCCGCCCGAGGAGGATGCGAAGCCGGTCGGCTGGCTCGTCGACCACCTCCAGCGGGCGTGGGGCCGGCAGACGGGCTGGGTGCCCCAGAAGGGCCCGCGACCGCACGAGCACATCTTCCTGAAGCTCGACTCGAGCAAGGCGCGCGCCCGGCTCGGCTGGTCGCCGCGCCTGCGCATCGACGAGACGGTGGCCTGGGTGGTCGACTGGTACCGGCAGCACACCGAGGGCGCGGACGCCTTCGACCTCTGCGACGGGCAGATCCAGCGCTACGGAGCTCTCGCGTGAGCGCGCCGGCCTGCCGCTTCTGCGGCTCGCCGCTGGAGATCGTCCTCGCCGACCTCGGCTCCTCCCCCCTCGCCAACTCCTACCTGACCCCCGAGCAGCTCGCCGGGGCCGAGCGGTTCCTCCCGCTCTGCACCTACGTCTGCTCGCGCTGCTGGCTCGCCCAGCTGCCCGCCTGTGCGAGCCCCGAGGAGATCTTCAGCGACTACGCCTACTTCTCCTCCTACTCCGATACCTGGCTCGCCCATGCCCGGGCCTACGCCGGGATGGCGAGCGAGCGGTTCGGGCTCGGGACCGGGAGCCTGGTGGTCGAGGTGGCGAGCAACGACGGCTACCTGCTGCGCTGGTTCGCCGAGCGCGGCGTGCCGGTGCTCGGCATCGAGCCGGCGGCCAACGTGGCACCGGCGGCCGAGGCGGTGGGGGTGCCGACGCTGATCCGCTTCTTCGGCTCCGCGCTCGCCCGCGAGTTGGTGGCCGCGGGAAAGCGGGCCGACCTGCTGCTCGGCAACAACGTGCTGGCGCACGTGCCGGATCTCGTCGACTTCGTGGCCGGCCTGAAGCTGCTGCTCGCCCCCGACGGGGTGATCACCATGGAGTTCCCCCACCTCGTGCAGCTGGTGGAGGGGAACCAGTTCGACACCATCTACCACGAGCACTTCTCCTACTTCTCGTTCGTGGCCGTGGAGCGGGTGTTCGCCGCCGCGGGGCTCGCGCTCTTCGACGTCGAGGAGCTGCCGACCCACGGCGGCTCGCTGCGGATCTACGCCCGCCACGCCGAGTGCGACCGCTTCCCCGTGGGCGAGCGGGTGCGCGCGCTGGCGGCGCGCGAGCGGGCGCTGGGGGTCGAGACCGCCGTCTGGTACGAGGGGTTCGCGGAGCGGGTGCGGGAGACGAAGCGCGGCCTGCTCGACTTCCTGATCCGGGCGCGGCGGGCGGGGCAGACGGTCACCGGCTACGGCGCCCCGGCCAAGGG
>JAHDVN010000099.1:8671-10786 GCA_023384635.1 Thermoanaerobaculia bacterium | reverse complement strand
GGTCCACTACGCCGGGGCGCTGCGGGGCTCGGAGGTGCGCAACCTGCGCACCGACGACGTGGTCTGGCACGAGGAGGAGCGGTGCTACTCGATCCTGCTCACCCGCACGAAGTGGGCCCGGGCCGACGTCCGCCAGCTCCTCGACCAGGAGACGAGCCGCCTGCTCGGCGCCTACCTGCGCGAGCGGCCGCGGATCGCCGGCGGCGCGTACCTGTTTCCGGGGCCGAGCGGCCCGAGGTTCTTCCAGGCCGAGGGCTACTACGCCGCCCGCTGGCGGGCCTTCCTGGTTCGGCGTGGAATCGAGCCAAAGGGTCGCAAGCTCACCCCGCACATCCTGCGCCACTCGGCCGCCACGCACATGCTCGAGGCTGGGTGGCCGCTGCGCGCGGTGCAGGAGCGGCTGCGCCACCGCAGCCTCGAGGCCACTCAGGTCTACCTGCACACGAGCGATGCCCAGATCACCCGCCTCCTGCTGCGCAAGCCGCCGCTCCAGCCCAAGGCGTCGAGGAAAAAGCCGGACGTGCCGGGTGCTCTCCGCGCTCTCCTTGAGGGGGTCAGGGGTCTAGGGTAGCTATCAGGCAGGGGGTGTCTTCTGGGTGGCCGATGGCCACTAGGAGCGCTGGCGCCTTGCCTGACAGGGGTTTCCGGCGCTGGCGCGGCTGGCGTTGAGACCAGAACGAACCGTCTCGGGGGCCCCCGAGCGGCCCTCCCTCCGGGGCAGAACGGAATGCCTCGTGACCGCACAGCATCTGGCTCAAGTCGGTCCGGATTCGGCCCGCTCCTGGTGGGGGTGGGGCGTTTTCCGGAGGCTTCCCGTCGCCCGTGGGCGCTTCTTGGTGCGACAGAATGTCCCGGTGGTCAGCGGGTGCTGGTCGAGGTGGGGTGGGACAGAGTGTCCCACATTGGCCGTTTGGGAGCCCACAGTAACGGCGCGATCAGGGCTTGTCCTTTGTTTCCTGCATTTGCAGGTTGACGTAATGGTCCTTATCGGACGCTGAGGTTGAAAACCCTGTGGAAATCTCTCCTCGCGCCAGCCACGGCCGAGCGGCCAGGCGACGCTCCTTGCGCTTCCTCGAGGACTCCGACCAGGTCCCCTTCTTCCGCCGCCGGTGCTTCCGGATCGCCACCTCGCGCCCGCCGCGCATGATTTTCTGCGACCCCACCCCCCCCGCCGCCCCGCTGATCACGCCCCGCGAGAGCAGGTACTCCAGGGGACGGGGCGGAATCCTCCCGGCCTTCCAGGCGCGGCGCAGTCGGCAGTCGATCACCGTCGGCGAGATCTCTTTCCCCGCGGCCGCAAGCCGGTCGGCGGCCTCGAGGGCGGTCTCGTTCCGCTCGACGATCTCGGCCAGCTCGGCGTCCGACAAGGGCGGCCACTTGGTAGAGGCCTGGAACCGCTTGCCGGCGGCGACCAGCGCGGCGCGACCCTTCGCGTGGCGGTCGGGGTCGAGCTCCCCGGCCTGCCGGAGCGAGGTGAGCACGCGGTCGATCGAGTACGCCGAGGCGCGGCACCCGCGGGCGGCCAGCTCGCGCTGCAGGGAGAACCGTGAGTGCCCGGCGTGGTACAGGTCTCGGACCTCGGCCGGGTTGATCATCGCCGTCACCGGCGTCGGCTGCGCCGGGTAGAGCGCCTGACTGATCCGGCCAGCCACGGACGCCCGCTGCCGGTAGACCCGGTCGATCCACTCCACGGCGAGCGCGAACTGGGACCGCCCCACGGCGTCGTCCGAGTCGAAGCCCGTGTCCACCAGCACCACCCGCACCCCGCGGGCGAGGAGCTTGCCGGCGAAGGTGGCGAGGTGGAAGGCGGTCGGGAAGATCTGCTCCTCCCGCAGCGCCACCACCGCCTCGACCTCCCCGTCCTCCACCGCGGCGACCAGGCGCCGGAGCGACGGAAACGTCTTGCCGGCCTTCCGGTCCACGTAGGCCTCCCCCACCGCCAGGCCCAGCTCCTCGGCCGCGCCCCGCAGCCGCTCGAGGATCCGCTCCGCCGCGGTCGCGGCCGGCCCGTCGGCCACAGTGGTCCGCACGTAGAGTGCCGCCTGCCGGCGAGCGACCGGCGGCGCCACCTCCGGGCCGATCACCAGCCAGTCGGGCACGAGCCCCGGCAGCTAT
>JAHDVN010000099.1:4997-8661 GCA_023384635.1 Thermoanaerobaculia bacterium | reverse complement strand
CGAGCCCCGTGCCAGTCACGCCGCCGTCCTCGACGCCACGCGGCGGACCATCTTCCGGATGCCGTCGGCGGTCAAGTGGCCGCCGCGCTGGCTCGGGAAGAGCGGGCGCGTCGGCTCGGTGCGGTCAGTGAGGATCGTCTCGATCGCGGCCACGGTACGGGGCGAGAGTACCACCCACAACCGGCGACGCGACATCGTCGGCGAGCACCCCTGCCGGCGGGGAAAGACCACCGCGGCGACGCGGCCCGTGTCCCCACGAAAGCGCAGGTCTCCGATGCGCAGCGCGGCGATGTCCGCCGCGGAGAGCCCGTCGCCCGCCAGCGCCAGGATCGCCCGGTGCCGAGGGTGGCGGGTCCGCTCGAAGAGGTCCGGGCTGGTCGGGAGCCCGGGGTGCATCACAGCTCTCTCTCCTTGCCGACCGTCCACCGCCGCAGCGAGCCGCCCTCGAAGCCGTCCGAGAAGATTAGGTTCGGCGGCTCGATAGCCGGGCAGAAGGACCCGGCTGCCAACGCGGTGAAGGGTTGCTGGTCGAACGGCGGCGCGAGCGTCTGGCCGAGGCGCGGGATGAATCCGACCTGGTAGTGCCACCTGCCGTCGCCACAGTCCTGCCAGACGGAGAACAGGATCGGCCCGGGCGCGTAGTCGATGTACGGCACCTCGAAGGAGAGCTGGCGGTACTGCCCGTCGGCGAACGAGGCCGGGATCGGCCCGCGCCACGAGACCCAGCCGAGCTCGGGGCGGCCGGCGATGCGGTAGTAGGCACCCGCATAGACGAACGCCGTCTCCGTCGCGCGCACCGTCACCTCCAGCGTGTCGAGGCGGAACGGCACCCAGTTCGGCGGCGGGACGGCAGGAGGCTCGGGCACGGGCGCGAGAGTCCACTGGTGGGACACCGGCTGGATCGGCGCGAGCAGGAGGGCGGCGAGGAGGAGGGCGTTCACGGCTTGGGCTCCTCCTTCAGCGCCCGCTGCACTTCGGGCGTCGCTTCCCACCTCCGACGCAGCTCAAACGACCGGCAGTTCCCGTTGCACTCTTGCTGGCCGGCCGACGCCGCCACCAGCATCGCGTGCGCCTCCTGAATGCGGCCCCGCAGCGCGGAGATCTCGGCGTCCGCCTGGTCAAGCGCCACCGTCAGTTTCTTCACAGCCCTCCCCAGGGCTGCCATCTGCCGGTTCTGTTCGGTCATCGCTCCTCCTCTAGCGTGGGCGGGCACTCACGGATGATCTCCTCTTCGGTACTCGGGGCATTGATCCCGTAGCGCGCCAGGACCTCCCTGACGGGCGCTACCCGCGCCCCCCGAGCCTCCGCGCTCTCGGCCTCTGCGATGTACCGCAGCGCCGTTTCGTGGCGAGATTCGCCGGGTATCTTCCGCTCCACAGCGAAAAGCAGCTCGTGGTACTTCTCCCACAGCGCGGCGATCTCGGCGGCCTGTTCGAGGTACTGCTCGTTGCAGCGCTCCACAAGCGCGCGGATCTCCGCCTGGAGCTCGTGGGCGCGGTCCTCACCCCAGTAGGCGTCGACCAGGTGGTCCATCGGGTAGTGCCGCATCACCGCTTCGAGCTTGCGGATCAGCTCGACAGGGACAGAGACTTTCGAGCAGCCAGGGTGCCGCCTCCCGCGCCACGTGGCGTTCAGGATCGACGTTGCCACCTCGGGCAGTGTCTTCAACGCTCGGAGGTGCTCGGCTGGCGTGCTCACCGTGCCCCTCCCCTCAGCCGCAGGTAGAGCTCAACCTCCGCGGCGGCCCAGCCGGCGCACCAGGGGCAGCGCATGGCGCCGACGCTGTGGTAGTCCGGGTCACCGAAGACCCGCACGACGTCGCGGCGGCCGCGCTCCCAGGGGCAGTCCTCCATCGGCCTCATGCCGATCCGTGCCTCCTCCCCGAGGTGGTGCAGCTCCTCGCAGAGTCGGCAACAGTCGGTCAGCTTCTCCGCCGGGTCGTCGCACCCGGAACCGCCGCGGATCGCGTGATCGCAGAACTTGCAGCGCTGGATGCTCACTTCACCCCCCTCTCGATCAACACCGCCATCGCCGCGCGAGCGCCTTCGAGGTCGTCGCCGCTGGCGTAGTCGGGGCCGAACCAGGCGCGGTACTGCTCGACCAGGTGGCGGAACTCCTCCTTGGCCCGGGGCGAGAGGAACGCCCACTCCCCCTCGAGGCGGTCGCGGTCCCAGGCGTCGCACCGCGTGGCGGCCTTCGCGCGGGCGGGCTCCACCCAGCCGCACGAGCAGACCACCGTCGCGGGCGCGTGCAGCGCACACGTCGTCACAGCGGCATCCCCCTTTCCGTGGTTCGGTTGATCGTCCCTACCGGCGGCAGCGGGCGGGCGGGACGCGGCGCGCGCTCCGGGCGCGGCGGCGGCGCCACCAGCCCGAGCTCCTGCGCGTACCCCGGCCAGTCCGCGACCAGCCAGTCGCGCACCTGGTCGCACTCGCCGGCGAGGCGGCGCATGTCGCGCTGCCACTCGGCGTCCCAGCGCTGCTCGTCGAGCTCCGCGGCGGTCGCGCCGTAGAGCAGCCGCTCCGTCTCCTCGTCGAGCGCCGTCTCGTCGCGGTGCTCGTACCAGGCCGCGAGCTTCGCGGTGACCAGCGGCAGCCCCGCCGCCGCGTGCGCCGCCGCCCACTCCACCGCGCGCCGCACCGCCCCCGCCGCGCGCAGCGACTCGCCGGCCCGCGCCAGCAGCACCCGCTCCGCCCACGACTCGCCTACCTCGGCCACCGTCGCCACCGCTCGCTCCCGGGCGCCCATCAGAAGTTTGGCACCCGCTCTCGCGGCTGGTAGCCGCCGGAGCGCGGCGCCTCCGCCGGGCCCGGCGCTCCGAACTGGATCTCCTCCTCCTCGCTGAACTGCTGGCGGTAGAGCGAGTAGGAGAGCCGGATCGCCCGGTTCTGCTGCCCGGTCTGACGGCACTTGAGCAGGTGGAGCTCCGTGCGGTCGAGGTCCGGCCGCCAGAGGGCGAAGATGTTGTCGGAGACGTCGTCGATCTTGCCCGTCCCGCGGATGATCTCCATCGACGGCCGGGTCGCCTCCCGCCGGGCGCGGGAGAAGTGGCAGAGCATCACGAACGGGACGTCGAGGATCTTCGCCAAGTCCTTCGCCTGCACGATCGCCGCGGCGAGCTGCTCCTGCTCGTTGCCGCGGACCTTCGAGTCCCAGTGGCCGAGGTGGTCGAACACGAGCAGCGCGAGCCCCCGCTGCGCCTGCACCCGCCGCGCCGTGGCGAGCACCTGGGCGCCGGCCAGCCGCGTGCGGGTGTCCACCACCACCCGCCCCGCGTAGTCCGCGGCCTCGATCCGCTCCAGCGCCGCGGCGAGGTCGATCGCGCCCACCGAGCGGTCCGAGATCGGCCGCCCGAGCTCGCCGTGCACCTCCCGCTGCCCCACCTGGCGCGCGGTCATCGCGGCCGAGAAGACGAGCACCGTCCCGCCCGCCGCGGCCACGCGCCGCCCGAGATCGAGCACGAAGGTGCTCTTCCCCGCGCCGCCGGCGGCCGCGAGCGTCGAGAGCTCGCCGGGGTTCAAGCCGCCCATCCAGTCGTCGATGCAGCGCAGCCCAGTGACCACCCCCACGCGCCGCCCGAGCCGCAGCTCCGACGAGCGCTCGGCCACGTAGTCGGCCGCGAGATCCACCAGCGTGCGGACCTCCCGCTCCACCTCCTCGCCCG
>JAHDVN010000099.1:0-4956 GCA_023384635.1 Thermoanaerobaculia bacterium | reverse complement strand
TGCGGTCCTCCCCGTCGGCCGACTTGCGCGCCAGCGCGACCAGGTCCGAGGCGAGCCGCTCCGACGTCGCGAGATCCCGCAGCTTCGACCACCAGTGCCGCGCCTGGTCCGGCGCGAACACCCCGCACCGGAGCGCCTCGGCCAGCGTGTCGACCGAGACGCCAGACTCCGCCGCCAGGTGCGCCACCGGCAGCCGCCCCGCCTCGTCGCGGTACGGCACCCGCGCGACGGCCTCCCACGCCTCCCCGAGCTGCCCCGACGCGAAGTCCCGCAGCGCCAACCCCGCCTCCTCGGCGAGGTCAGGGAACCGCATCGCCGCCGCGATCGCGAACCGCTCGGCTGTCTCGCGGGGGGAAGCCGTCGTGCTGGCCATCAGCTCGGGCGCGCCTCCTGGGCGGCCTCTTCCGGAGCCCCGGTGAGCGCCGCGATCTTCTTCGCGCGGAGCACGGCCGTGCGCTCCATCCGCGCGGCGAAGGCCACCTTGGCGAAGAAGTTCCGGGTGTGGTCGAGCACTCCGATCTTCGCCGGGCTGACCTCCTGCGCCGGGATCGACTCCACCTGCTGCGCGCCCTTCCGCAGCTTGCGCAGCACGCTGCGGCCGGTGGAGTTGGCCTCGTCGAGCCGCTCGTCCGCGCCGAGGCACTTGAAGCCAATCCCCGGCACCGCCTTGAGCTCGACGTTGTTCTCCTCCCGCAGGTGCTGGCGCCACGCCTTCGTGACGGTCCTGTACCGGGTGGAGCCGTACTTCTCCCCCAGTGCGCCCTCAACCTGGCGGTGGGTGAGTAGCGCCCCGACCTCGGGCACGCCGAACTTCTCCTCGAGCCGCCGCACGTCCGGTTCCACCGGCAGCCCGCCAAGGAACACCTTCGCCGTCACCTGCTGGTCGCTCATCTCGTCTCTCCTCTCCGGTTCATCGTTCACTGCTCCCATGCCTTGCCAAGCCTCACCCGGCCCCGCCGCACCACGCCGCGCCTAACCCAGCCATGCCATGCCCAGCCACAGCGGTCTCGTTGTGCTGCTCCCTTACCGTGCCAAACCGAACCACGCCTTGCCCTGCCACGCCGCGCCGAACCCTGCCGCACTTCGGCCGTGGTGATCTCGTTGTTCACTGCTCCCATGCCTTGCCATGCCCCGCCGCACCTCGCCCTGCCCAGCCTTACCTGGCCACACCGTGCCTTGCCGCAGTGGTCTCGTCGTGCTGCTTCCATGCCTTACCCTGCCTTGCCCCACCATGCCTTGCCGAACCCGACCCTGCCGTGCCCAACCACGCCTAGCCATGCCGTGCCAAGCCCGTAGTTGTTTCTTGCACTGCTTCCACGCCTTGCCCCACCGAGCCGTGCCGCGCCATGGCCCGCCTCGCCCCGCCGTGCCGAGCCCTGGCTTCGCATCGTCAGGCCTCGACCACCTCGGCCGTGAACATCCCGTAGGAGCCCGGGGTCTTGCTTCCGGGTCGCCAGTCGCCGAGGCCCTTCTACTGCCCCGCGTAGGTCCAGATCTGCCGCAGCACGCCGAGGGTGAGCTGGTCGTCCCAGACGTTCAGCGTGCCTCCGGCGCTCCAGTGGTCGAAGCGCGGACGCACGCGAATGTGCTTGCTCATCCCCACCTTCGCGCGCTTCACGAACAGCATGAAGCCGAGCCGCGCCGCGAGGTCCTGGTGCTTCTCGAAGTCCTCCTCGTGCAGGAGGGAGTTGATCCGCGCCATGGGGATCGTCTTGCCGTTGACGAGCAGCGGCCAGAAGGGCTCGCCGATCATCGACCCGCTCTGCGTCTGGGACTTGAAGTTCTTGTTGCCCTTCGCTCCGGGCACGGGCACCATCATTCCGCCCTGCATGGCCAGCGGCATCAGCACCTCGCTCGGCAGGCTGACCACGTTGTCGTCGTGGTAGAGGCAGCCGATCCACCGGAAGCCGGGCGAGCGGTCGTCGCCCGCGCGGCTCTTCTTCTTGCTCTCGGGGTCGTTCTTCCAGACCTCCATCCGATCCGCCCAGGGAATGTTGTCGTGGTGCAGAAGCAGCGGCGTGGTCCCGGTCAGCGTCACTCGGTAGGTCTTCATCTTCATCGCTCTCTCCTTAGGCAGTTGCTGCAGTGGAAGATGCCTTCGCCGCCTGCTCTTCGATCTCGACGGGCGAAAGCGGAACGATCACTCCTGGAAACCTCTCGACGAACTCTTCGCGCGGCACGTACTGCTTGCCGTCCCAGACTTCCTCGCCGGTGTAGTTCGGCCGGCCGATGAACCGATCCGTCACGCCGTTACCGTTCCGGCCCGGGGTGGCGGGGCGTGGGGCGCTGGGGATGCCCTTGCCCGCGTCCACGTCGCGGCGCAGCCAGTCGTGGACGAACTTCCGGCAGCCGCGCAGCGACTTGCGGCGCTTGGTGTCGGCCTCCACCCAGCGGAGCGCCTGCATCGCCATGGCGAGCACGTCGAATTCCGGGTAGAGGGTCTGGAGCTTCTCGAGCTCCTCGTCGTCGATCCCCCACTCGGTTCCTCCCCGGCAGGGGAACGCCAGGTGGATCGTCCGTGGCTCGCCGGGCGGGGTGAGCGAAAGCGAGTCCCCGCCTACGCCTTCCTTCTTCGGGGGAGCGGGAGCGGGAGCGGGAGTGGGAGCGGGAGCGGGAGCGGGAGTGTTGGTCAGTGGATGGTCACTGACCGCCGGATTTCCAGTCACTGACCGGTCGCCTACCGGTAGATGACCGGTCAGTGACCGGTCACTGTCCGCCAAACGGCGGCCCTTGTCCTCCCTCTCGTTCTCCCGAATCCGGCGCTTCCGGACGTAGTCGGGGGCATGGTGCCAGAAGTCATGTACGACGAAGACACCCCCCTCCGTGACGTCCACAAACCCCGACGAGAGTAGGAGTTGCGCGAGTCGGCCGCGCTTGCCGCGCCACCGCGCGTGGTGCTCCAGAACGGCCGCCGAGCCGATCGTCGCCTCGCAGCAGTCGTACTGCGCCTGCCACAGAAACTCGAGGTGCCCCAGAGCTCGCGCTTCACATCCAATTTCTTGAGCGAGTTCGATGAACTTCTTGTTCCGAAAGAGCCCGGGACGCGCCATCGTCTCTCCCCGCTCGTCAGCGAGCGTCGGTGTCGTGCGCGGACGGCTCCGGAAGGTCCTCGGAGGCACCGCACTGGGTCAGGATGAAGGTCAGGGTCGGCAACGGATCGAAGGCGACTTCGGGCCTCACCCAGAGGACCGCCTGGCGCGTGGCGAGCACGCCGTCGAGCTCGCCCCTCACGTACCGCCGGCGCATCATGTCGAGGTACTGCGCGACCGCCTGGTCGTGCGTGAGGTGGCCGGTGATCAGCGCGGCCTGGAGGCTCGAGGGCGGGGCGAGGACGTGCCCGGAGCCCGGCGACACCTCCCACTTCACCCAGCCGTCGCGCTCCACCGGGCAGCCGCGCTGCGTGCGGAAGACCAGGCGCCCGCGGTGGGCGGCGCCGCGCGCGTGGGAGGCCGTCGGCGCGCGCTGCGAGTCGCCGGCAGGCGGATCCCCCGCCCACCGCCAGAGCCACGTCGAGGTCCGCTCACCGTCCGGCGCGATGTAGACCTGGGACTCCAGGCGCACGCCCCGCTCCCGGAGATCCCGGAGGCGCCTGTCACCAGCACCGCCCCCGCTCCATGGTTCCTTGCAGACGTGGGAGGGCACCCATCCCACCGGGCCGGTATGCCGGCCGATTGCGTGGGTGGCGCCCCGCTCGGCCGTCCACCGCAGAAGCCAGTAGAGCCGCGCCCGCGCCCCGCCGAGCTGCGTGCCGTTGGCGAGCACCGCCACGTCGGGCAGCGCCCACTCTCCAGGCTTCACCTGGAAGTAGTCGGCCCCGCGCAGCGGCTCGGCGGTCACTTGGCGCCACCCGTTGAGACTTTGATCGCCTGTTCTACTTCCTGCAGTACCCACGCCTTGTTACTCACGGTTCGATCCACCACAGCCTGAGATGCTGACTTGATGACAGTGGTGTAGATGCTCGTCAACTCACCGCTGTCTTCCAAGCAGCTGTATTCCGCAACCGAAAGGTTCTCGAGCCAGTCGCGGTCGAACAGCTCCCTGTAATGAGCCAGTGCGTCAAGCCACAGTGCCCTCTCTAGCATTCGCTGGTTAGCCTGTTCTGCTGTCTGCTCAACCCACCACAGGAAAAACACTGCATCGGGAACGTCGGGCGTCTCGCCGTGGCACTCTGGGCACAGAAGAACAAGGTTCTTTGGAGACGATGATCCCCCTGCTGCGTGTGGTACGACGTGGGCGATCTCCAGCTTCCCCTCTGCGCAGCAGCGCCAGCACTGGCGAGGTGCGTCTTGCTTTGTGGGCAGGAATGGGCGGCCGTCGAGGCGATGGCTCCAGTGGGTCACCATTCGCCGACGCATTCGATCCGCGTTCATGCTTACTCTCTTGCTGGTGCTCATCGCGGGTACGCCCGCTCAAACAAGACCTCAGCGAGATCGGCGGCAGCCGCAACGATGCGGTACGCCCTGCTGTAGATGCCTTCTCGCTCCGTAGACTGATTCCAGGCTTGCAGGTAGCACAGGTCATCGACCTGTTGCTTGAGCAGCCTAGCTAAGTCATCCGGATCGTCCCTGGTCACCGTGGCGTTGACCCGGTTCTGCTCACGGGCGAGGCCGACGTCCGTCATGACTTCTTCCATCACGCTCTTCGGGCCAGTCATCAGTCGTAGACCCGGTAGAGCCGCTCGGCGAGCTCGACGGCGGTGGCGGCGGCGACGATGGCGTCGTGGTAGAGGTCCTGGCGCAGCTCCTCGGCCAGGCCGTCGCGGTCCTTCGAGGCGAGCGCGGGGTCGAAGCCCTGCTCCATCTCCGCCGTGCGCAGCCAGGTCGAGGCGAGGCCGCCCACGTCGGCGGCGAGGCGGTGGACCATGTCGCCCACCGCGAGGTCCTCGAGGCCGCCCTCGCGCACGTCCTCCTCGTCCTTCCGGCGCTGCCCGTCCACGTCGCGCAGCACCTCGGCGCG
>JAHDVN010000572.1 GCA_023384635.1 Thermoanaerobaculia bacterium | reverse complement strand
CACAAGTGCGACCAGCTGCCGGGCAACCGCGACATCGAGAATCCCGGGCACCGGCGCGAGATCGCCGCCGTCTGGGGGATCGACGAGGCGGAGCTGCCGGGCAAGGGGCTCTCCGCCTACGAGATCGTCGAGGCGATCCACCGCGGCGAGATCCGCGGCCTGCTCTCGATCTGCTTCAACCCGCTGGTCTCGCTGCCCAACAACCAGTTCGTGCGCGAGGCGCTGGAGAAGCTGGAGTTCTACGTCGCCATCGACTTCTTCCTCTCCGAGACGGCGCGCCACGCCGACCTGGTGCTGGCCGGCTCGCTCCACGAGGAGGAGGAGGGGACGGTCACCACCGCCGAGGGCCGGGTGACCCGGGTGCGGGCGGCGGTCACCCCGCCCGGCGACGCGCGCACCGACACCTCGATCCTGCTCGAGCTCGCCCGCCGCCTCGGCGCCGGCGACAAGTTCGCCTTCGCCTCCTCGGAAGCGATCTTCGACGAGCTGCGCCTCGCCTCGAAGGGGGGCACGGCCGACTACTACGGCATCACCTACCCGAAGATCGAGGAGCACCTGGGCGTCTTCTGGCCCTGTCCCGACCTCGACCACCCCGGCACCCCCCGCCTCTGGGAGGACCGGAAGTTCGCCACCGCCGACGGCCGCGCGCACTTCCACCCGGTGCGCTACCGCGACCCGGCCGAGGTCACCGACGAGGAGTACCCGGTCATCCTCACCACCGGCCGCGTCGTCTCCCAGTACCTCTCCGGGACCCAGACGCGGCGCATCGGCAAGCTCGTCGAGCAGTACCCGGAACCGCTGCTCGAGATCCACCCCGCCCTCGCCGCCCGCCACGGGATCGCGGAGCGCGACCTGGTGCGGGTGGTCACCCGGCGCGGCAGCGCGGAGTTCCCGGCCCAGCTCGTGGAGACGATCCGCGAGGACACCGTCTTCGTCCCCTACCACTGGCCGGGCCGCAAGTCGGCCAACCAGCTCACCTCCGGCCATCTCGACCCGGTCTCGAAGATCCCGGAGTTCAAGGTCTCCGCCGCCCGCCTCGAGCCGACCGGCCGCAAGGCCCCTGCCGCGCGGGAGACCGCCGCGCACGCGAGCGTCTGATGAGCGCTCCGGCCAACACCACCTTCCGCACCGACCTCGAGTTCTTCGTCGACCCGCAGCGCTGTATCGGCTGCCACGCCTGCGAGATGGCGTGCGCCGAGTGCGAGACCAACGGCCAGCTGCCGATGATCCACGTCGACTACGTGGAGCGCGCGGCGAGCCCCCAGACCTCGGTGCAGGTCTGCATGCACTGCGAGGAGCCGGCCTGCGCCGAGGTCTGTCCGGCCGACGCGATCACCAAGGACGAGTTCGGCGTCGTGCACAGCGCCAACCCGGCGCGCTGCATCGCCTGCTCGAACTGCGTGCTCGCCTGCCCGTTCGGCGTGCCCCAGAAGATCGAACCGATGCAGCTGATGATGAAGTGCAACCTCTGCTACGACCGCACCAGCGCCG
>JAHDVN010000098.1 GCA_023384635.1 Thermoanaerobaculia bacterium | reverse complement strand
GCCAGCGCGAAGCCGGCCACCACCGCCATCAGCGCCGCGGCCCACGCGGCGGTGCGCCGGCGCCCGCCGGGGGAGCTCGCGCCCCCGCCGCCCCGGGTGGGTGGCGGCGGCCCGGCGCCACGCCCGACCGGCGTCGTGACATCCGCCGGACCGGTGCCGGCCCGCACCCCGGGCGAGAGGCGGGTCGGGGCCTCGTGGGCCGATGGAGGCGGCGCGGCGGCGGCCGGCACGGGCGGCGCGAGCACCGGAGCGGCGAGGGCGCGCGCCCGCGTCGCGAGCGTCCGGGCGTCCGGAATCCGCGCCGCCGGGTCCTTGGCGAGGCACCACTGGAGCAGCTCCGCCTGGGCCGCGGGCAGAGTCGCCGCGATCGCCGGGTCGCTCAGCGGGTCCTGGTGGAGGATCTGGTAGACGAGCGTCGTCACCGTGTCGGCCGGGAACGGCCGGCGCCGCAGCAGCAGCTCGTAGAGCACGACGCCGAGCGAGAAGAGGTCGGCCCGGCCGTCGAGGATCTCTCCCTTGATCTGCTCCGGGGCCATGTAGGCGGGGCTCCCGACGAGCATGCCGGTGCGCGTGAGCTCGGTGCTCTCGCCGATCGCCTTGGCGACCCCGAAATCGCCGACCTTCACTCTGCCGTCGGGGGCGAGGAGCAGGTTGCCCGGCTTCATGTCGCGGTGGATGACTCCCGCGGCGTGGGCGACGGCGAGGGCGTCGGCCGCCTGCGCGACGATCTCCAGCGCCTCGGCGCCGGCCGGGTAGGCGCCCCGCGCGAGCCGCGCCGCGAGCGACTCGCCCTCGACCAGCTCCATGACGAGGTAGAGGTCCGGACCCTCGCGCCCCGCGTCGTGAACCGCGACGATCCCCGGGTGGCGCAGGCGCGCGGTGAGGCGCGCCTCGCGCAGGAAGCGCGCCTCGGCCTCGCCGCCCGGGAGCGACTCGCCGGCGAGCGACGCGGAGATCACCTTGACCGCGACCTCGCGGTCGAGCTGCGGATCGTGGGCGCGGAAGACGGCGCCCATCGCCCCGCGGCCGATCTCTTCGACGATGCGATAGCGACCGACCTGCGCCGGGGTGGGAGGCATCGCCCGCATTCTACGGGAAGCCGGCTCCGGTAGGCGCCCGAACCCCTTGCCGCGACCCCCTCCCTGGTAGCATCGCCGGCATGTCCGAGAGCCCCTTCGTCTCCCGCCTGCCGCAGATCCAGCAGGCCCTCGCCGACGCCGGCCTCGACGGCTGGCTCTTCGCCGTCTTCCAGCAGAACGACCCCGTGAGCCTCGACCTGCTCGCCCTCGGCGGCCGCAAC
Source organism: Thermoanaerobaculia bacterium (assembly GCA_023384635.1). Classification (GTDB taxonomy): domain Bacteria; phylum Acidobacteriota; class Thermoanaerobaculia; order Multivoradales; family JAGPDF01; genus JAAYLR01. The sequence goes on along the minus strand of JAHDVN010000098.1, from coordinate 9,507 downwards.
CTCGTGACCCGCCGCTGCTACTACCTGATCCCGCGCGAGGGCGCCCCGAGGAAGCTCTCCCACCGCCTCGAAGAGGGGATGCTCGACCACCTGCCGGGCGACAGGACGCTCTACCTGCGCTGGAGCGAGCACCGCGAGGGCCTCGCCGCGCTGGTCGCCGGCTGCCGGCGCCTGGCGGCGCAGTACAGCCCCGGCAACGAGCTGCCCGCGGTCTCCCGGCTCGACGCCGGCACCGCCGAGCTCCTCGCCGCGGCGGGCGCCGAGCTCGTCTCCTCGGCGGACCTGGTGCAGGAGTTCGCGGCGACCTGGACCCCCGAGCAGCTCGCGAGCCACCGGCGGGCCCAGGTGCACCTCCACCGCATCGTCCGCGAGGCGTTCGCTCGCACGGGGGAGGCGCTGCGCACCGGCGCGGCGATCCACGAGCACGAGATCCAGCGCTTCATCCTCGAGAGCTTCGACCGGGCCGGTCTCTGGTCGGAGGGCGACCCGATCGTCGCCGTCAACGAGCACGCCGCCGATCCGCACTTCGAGACCCCGCCGGAGGGCTCCGCGCGGATCGCCGCCGGGGACCTCCTCCTCATCGACCTCTGGGCCAAGGAGAAGACGCCCACCGCGATCTACGGGGACATCACCTGGTGCGGCGTCTGCGCGGCGGCGCCCACGGAGCGCCAGCAGGAGATCTGGTCGATCGCCGCCGCGGCCCGGGACGCCGGCATCGCGCTCGTCCAGGAGCGCTATCCCGGGGCGGAGATCCGCGGCTTCGAGGTGGACGACGCGGTGCGCGCGGTGATCGACGCCGCCGGCTACGGAGCGCAGTTCATCCACCGCACCGGCCACTCGATCGGCATCAAGGACCACGGCCAGGGCGCCAACATGGACAACCTCGAGACGCACGACACGCGGCGCCTGTTGCCGATGACCGGTTTCTCGATCGAGCCGGGAATCTACCTGCCCGGCGAGCTCGGGGTGCGCACCGAGGTGAACATCGCCCTTGCGCCCGAGGCCGCCGAGGTGACGGGCGCGGAGCCACAGCGCGAGCTCCTCCGCCTGCTCGCCTGAGGAGGAGATGAAGGCGGGCGAGGTGCGGCCGGAGACCGCTGCCACCTTCGCCGCCGGGCCCCGGGAGCCGCCGGGCGACGCCCCGGGCGGCGGCGACCGAGGCGGGGAGGGGCGCGAGGAGGGGCGCCGAGACGGGCTCGCGCCGAGCGCGCACGGCCGCTTCGCGGAGCTCGCGGCGCCACCGCGGGAGGACTTCGATCCGGGGCGCGCGGTCGCGCTCTGCGCCGATCTCTGCCGGGTGGCGCTCGGCGACTTCGCCCCGGCGCTGCTCCTCCTGCCCGCCACCGAGCGGCGCCGGGCTCAGGCGGTCGCGGCCTTCGCCCTCACCCTCTTCGACTTCGCACGCCAGCGCGGCGCGGACGGCGCCCGGCTCGCCCAGATCAACCGCTGGGAGTTCACGCTCGAGGCGGCGCTATCGGGCGAGCGCATCGGCCAGCCGATCTTCCTGCGCCTCGGCGAAGAGCAGCGCCGGCGGCCATTCTCGGGCGACGGGCTCGACGCCCTCTTCGCGGCAGCGCGGATGCGCGCCACGGTCGCGCGCCCCGCCACGCCGGAGGAGGCCACCCGGCGGCGGTCGCAGCTCGCGCGGGGCCTCGCGCTCACCCTCGCCGGCGACCCGGCGAGCGAGGCGACCGTGGAGTTCGCCTCCGGACTGCTCGGCCTCCAGACGCTTCTCTCCCTGGGAGCTGAGCTGGCCGGCGGCCGCTGCCAGCTCCCGGAGAGCGAGCTGCCGCGGGTGCTCCCGTCGCCGCCGCCGGAGCTCGTCGCCGCGGCCGTCGCGGCCGAGAGCCAGCGCCTGCAGCCCCTGCTGCTGCGGGGGGGCCGGGCGGCGCGCGAGGTGCCGCTCACCTTCCGGCGGCCGGCGGCGTTCCTCGTCCTGGCCTCCAGCCGGCTGCTCGCCCGCGTCGAGGCAGTCGGGGCCGAGCTCGCGCGGCGGCCGCCTCGCCTCGGTCCCTGGACCCGGCTGGGCCTGGTGGCGAGAAGCCGCTGGGGCCGGCTCGGCACGAGCTGACCGGCGGCCGCGCACGGGCTCAGGCGGGTGTCGACAGGGAGCCGGCGTCCTCGGGCCAGACAGGCTCTCCCGCGGCGGGTGCCGGGGCCAGCGTTCCGGCGGTCGGGAGCAGCTCGGAGGCCGAGCCCGCCGCCCCGCGCTTCGCCTGGTAGAGCGCGGCGTCCGCGGCGCGCATCAGGCCCGCGGGGTCGTTCTCGCCTTCGGTGCGGCTCCAACCCACGGAGAGGGTGACGCGGATCCCCGGCAGCGGCTCGCGCCCGCGGTCGATCTCGACCAGGAGCGCGGCGATGCGGATGGCCGCCTCCGTGGCCGCGCGACCCGAGAGGACGAGGCCGAATTCGTCGCCGCCGATCCGTGCCGCGGAGAGCTCGGGGTCGGCGCGCGCCAAGCGCTCGAGCGCCTCGGCCGTGTGGCGCAGGACGACATCTCCCGCGGGATGCCCGAACCGGTCGTTGACCCACTTGAGGCGGTCCACGTCGACCAGCGCCAGGGCCACCGGAGAGCCCGCCGAGCAGGCTGCGGTGAGGGCCCGCTCGAACCCCCGGCGGTTCGAGATCTGCGTGAGCGGGTCGAGGAACGCGAGCCGCTCGAGCTCGGCGTTCGCGCGAGCAAGCCTGCCCTCGCTCGCCGCCACGAGGTCGCGGAGCTCGCGGTTGCGGCGCGCCACCGCCGCGGTCCGCCAGCGTGGCGCCATCAGGGCCACGAGGAGCAGGCAGGCGAAGAGGAGGAGGATCGGGGCGTCGCTCCGGAGGCCCGCGGAGAGGAGATCCCAGGCGCCGCGCGGTTCCGGGTGTTCGGGCCGGATCGCCTGCTCCGAGCCCCGCGGCATCCGGCCGGCGAGCCACCCGAGCAGGGCAGCGGCCGCGGCCACCGCCACCACCAGGGCGGTCTGCTCGAGCTGGAGCTCGAGGCGTGAGACGAACGGGGCGGCGGCCTCCCGGAGCGCTCCGCTCCGGCGCCGCCCCTCAGCGGGCGGGGTCACTGCCTCCAGCACGTCTCCGGACGGACCCTCGCAACCCCTCGGCATCGTCGGCCCCAATGCGGCGCCGGCGACCGGCGCGCCCCTCCCCGCGAGTGGGGTCGGCACCCGGAGGTGGAGAGAGCGCGCCGATCGCCGAAAGCCGCAATCGGAGCAACAGCAAGAGACGCGCCAGGTCGCGGGCCCGGCGCGCGCGCCGTCACGCCTGTGAAGCGACGAGCCCGATTCCCTGTAGATGCTGAACTTCCGCTGGTCTCTCCCGGCGCTGCCCGAGAGCCCTCCGCCGGCTGCGCCAAGTGCGAGGTGAGCAGCCGCTGCGCGGGCCGCGCACTGGGTTGTCGGCGCCTGGAGCGACGCACGTGGCGTCCGTCCCTGACAGCGCGGCGCGGGATGTGAGAGGCTGACCGAGGTGGAGACCAGGCCGCTCGAAGCAGCCGAGCCGTTCGGGGTGCGCATCCGGCGCCTGCGCAAGCGCCTCGGCATCAGTCCGGCCGAGCTCGCGGCGCGGGCCGGGATCCCCCCGTCCGACCTGCTGCGGGTCGAGCGCGGTGAGCAGCGTCTCGGGCTCGACTCCCTCGCCCGCCTGCTCGCGATCCTCGGGGCTCCCGAGGGTCCGCGGCAGGGCACGGCCACGCCTGGCCGCCCGCCCCGGCGGGTGCGCTGAGCCCCGTGGCGCCGCCCTCCCCAGTCGGGCCGCGATCTGCTATTCTTCCCGAGCTTATGGAATGGTCGGAGAGCCAGGCCGGTCTGGAGGCCCTGCGGGCGCGTTGGGTTGCCGCCACGGAGGCCGGCCACCTCGAGGAGGCGTTCGGCCTCGTCGAGGAGGCGTGGCGCCGGGCGGAGCGCGATGCGGATGACGAGACCCGCGACCGGCTGCTCTGCAACCGGGCCGCGCTGGCCCTGGAGCTCGGCCGCGGCGACGAACTGCTGCCACAGCTGAGGACGCTTCTGCTCCGCGGCTCGGGACGGCCGAACTACCGCCTCGCCGCCTACACGCTCGCCCGCGCCTACGAGATCCGCCGCGAGGCCAAGAAGGGCCTCTTCTACGCCAAGCTCGCCTTCGAGACCTCCCTCGAGCTCGGGCGCCGCGACTGGATCGTCTCCAGCCAGAACCAGATCGGCAACCTGCTCGCCGCCGACGGGCAGTTCACCGAAGCAGTGTCCGCCTACGAGGCGGCGCTCATTCTCGAGAGCTCGCCGCTGCCCTCCGCGGTCGCGAAGTACAACCTCGGCTACTGCCAGGCGGTGCTCGGCGACGTCCGGACCGGACTGCGCAACCTGCTCGCGAGCGTGCGCGCCCTCGCGCGGCTCGGCGCCGAGGCCCACGAGGCGCGCGCCCGGCTCGATCTGGCATTCGCCTGGATCGAGGCCGGCCGCCCGGAGCGCGCCGCGCGCCACGCCGCGCGAGCCCTCGCGGCCGGCCGCCGCGTCGGCGAGCCCGAGACCGTCCGCAACGCGTTCTTCCTTCTCGGACGGGCTGCACAGAGACGGGGCGACGCCGATTCCGCGCGGTTCCACTTCCGGCAGATGCAGAGCGACTTCTACCCCGACGCCGACTACCTCGTCGACCTCATGGTCCACGAGGATCTCGGCAGGGTGATCAACCTGAAGGCCTGACGATGCGTCTGCGCGCCCTTTCGCTCGCCGCGCTGCTCTGCCTGCCCGCCGGAGGCGCGGCGGTCGCCCAGAGCCGCCTGCTCGGCGACGGCGCCACCCTCTACCAGGCGCACTCGTTGCGGCGCGGCGACATCTTCCCCGGCTACGAGGGGATCCCCGCCGAGGCGCAGATCCTCGTTCTCGAGGTCTCGCGCGCGGCCGGCGGCGGCGATTTCTGGCTCGTCCCCGGCACCGAGGACCTCGCCGCGGAGACGGTCGTGCAGCTCTTCCCTCGCGACGGCGGCGCGGGCGTCCTGCTCGCCTGGCAGAGCGCCGACCCGGCGCGGCGCGACCGGCTGCAGCTGCGCGGGTTCGACCGGGCGGGCTGGACCGAGCCGGCCGAGATCGAGCTGCCGTGGCTCCTGGCCGGCGCCCCCGCGCCGCGCTTCGCGATCACGACCGACACGGTCCGCACCGTCGACGCCGACGGCGCGGCGGTGGCGAGCCGCCGGGACGTCGTGCACTGCTTCTGGTGGGGTACGGCCGACGGCTCTCCGACGCTGCTCTACCGGGCGGCATTCGTCGTCGACGGAAGGGCGATCACCCTCTCCGCGGCGCTCGACCTCGGCGTCCTCGACACCGAGTCCGCGATCTCGACCCCGGCGCCCGACCTCGTGCTCAGCTCCCTCGCGCTCCGCGCCCAGGGCGAGGCCTCCCGGGTCGCGGTGGCGTTCCTCGGCGCGCGCAGCGGCCGCTTCCTGACCTTCGACCTGCAGGTCCTCCCGGACGAGCTCGTCGACCTCGCCGACCGCGCGCGCGGCCACATCATCGATCTCGGCGCGACGCTCTACCCCGGCGACATCGTCCTGCTCGCGGAGGCCGCCCGCGCCGAGATCCAGGCGATGGCGGCGGCGCTCCATCCCGCCGCCGCGGCTCACGCTGCCAACGGGACGCGCGATCTCATCGCGGCCGAAGACGGCTCGCTGCCGCTCGACACGCTGGCCGGAAAGGCGCGCGGGCACATCATCGATCTCGTCTCCGCTCCAGTGCGCGGCGGCGTGGCGCGCGAGGCACCGTCCGCTCGCAGCCTGCTGCTCGAGGCCCTCCAGGCCGAGGGGAACGAGCCGGGGGCGCACCTCCTGCACAGCGTCAAGGTCCGCGCCGTCGGCTCGTGGGTGCTGCCGCCGGTCGCCTCCGCTCCCCTGATCACCCGCGTCGCGAGTGAGGCCGACCTCCTCACCGTCGCCTGGCGCTCGGCCGAGCACGAGCTCTCCTACTTCGAGCTCGGCCTGCCGGTCCAGCTCGAGCCCCGGCGCCTGCCGCTCGAGCGGGTCTCTCTCGAGGAGGCGCTGGCGCTCCTCGAGCAGCGCCTCGCCGACCGCTGACCAGGCGGCGCGCGGGCGCCGCCTCCTGCTTTCCGGAGAATCCCTTCACGGCCGGCGCAGTGTGTGCGCCCCGCAGCGGCTTGGTCCCCGCTGGGGGTCGCGGGGTCAGCGCCGGAGGGCGTAGATGCAGCCGCGGCAGATGAAGTCGTCCGGCGCCTCCTCGAGGCCGTAGACCCACCGCCGCAGGAGCGCCATGCGCTCGCCGGAGAGAATCGAGTCCAGGCTCTCGTGGTTCAGGTCGCCGATCACGTAGCGGGCGTGGTAGTCCTGGCAGCAGAGGAGGCACTGCCCCAGCGGGTTGATGTGCACCCACTGTAGCGGGCGCGATCCGGTCTGCTCGCAGCCGCAGAGGCGCTCACGCCGGCGGATCGGCTGCAGGCCGATCGGCACCGCCCCGGCCCGGTCCATCACCTCGTAGAAGAGGACGCGGAATCGGCTCCCACGGAAGAGGGCCTCGATCTCTGCGAAGTCGCGCCGGTGCTTCTCGTCTCCCGTCCCGAGCACCGCCATGTCCATCTGCGGGGCGAGCGGCTTGTCCTTCAGGTATTCGAGGTTCTTGAGCACCACCGGGAGGTGGTCACCGCCGCGGTCGGCCGTGTAGCGCTCACGGTCCAGCGTCGAGAGGTTGACCGAGAGGTAGCCGAGCCCGCCCATCTCGAGGATCGCGTCGACCCGCTGGGGCGTGAGGCCGGTGGCGTTGGTGAGCACGGCCGGCGGCAGCCCGTACCGCTTGAGCACGCGCACCTGGTCGAGGAATCGTCTGTCCGCGGTCGGCTCGTTGTAGTGGATCATCGAGACGCCCTCGATCGTCTCGCGGTGCGCGCCGAGCTGCGCCACGATCCGCTCGTAGAGCTCCATGCTCATGTGATGATCCTGCCGCCGGGCCACGGAGACCGGACAGAAGTAGCAGGCCTGATTGCAGACGGTGCTCGCCTCGATCGACGCGTACTTGAGCCGGAAGCGCGTCGAGGGGTCCTCTCCGGCGGGGAGCAGCCAGCCCGCCGCCCCCAGCTCCCGCAGTCGCTCGTCGGTCTCCGAGGCGGAAGGCATCGCCCCGCTCCGCGCCGCGAGCAGCAGGTCGAAGCCGGGGTCGTCCCGCTCCAGGTGACGGTCGGTCAGCGGATCGTAGACCTTCTCGTCGCCCCAGTGAAGGAACGGATTCAGCCGCCAAGGGCCGGGGGTCGCACCGTTGCGCTCGCTCATCGGGTCGGAGTCCCTTTCGTCTCGAGTGGCGAGGAGGGTAGCACGCCCTCCTCCCGCCCTTCTACGAGCCAGCGGTGCGGAGCGCGGAAGAGACCCACCTCGTAGCGCTCCGCCGAGACCGAGAAGGCCGACCGGACGACCTTGCGGTCGTAGGCGTGGAGGAGTCTCTCGTCCATGAGGAAGACGTAGAGCACGAAATCCCCCTTCGCCAGCGGCAGCTCGTCCAGGAGGAGGCGCACGGTGTGGGCGGTACGACCGCTGATGGCGGGCAGGGCACTCCAGGAGGTCGAGAAGGAAAAAACCTCGAGCTCGTCGCTGCGGTTGACGCCCACGCCGACGTGGAACGCCAGCGACGGATCGCTCGTCTCCCACGAGACCTCGAGCTCGAACGGCTCGCCCGGGCGGTAGCTCGGCCTCTCCCCCGTCGCTCGCGGTTGGCGGACGGAGGTCAGGCGGACCAGGGGCCGCCGGCCCGGCCCGCCCGCGTCCGTCTCCGCGGCCGCCGGCTCCGCCACGGGAGCGTCGAGCGCCGCGGCAGCCGCCGCCGCGGCACTCCGAGCGAGCAGGTGGCGCTCGTACTCGCGGACGACGGTAGCGGTGTCGCCGAGCTCCCGCACCCTCCCCTCGTGGAGCCAGAGCACGCGCTTGCAGAAGGCCGAGACGTAGTACATGGCGTGCGAGCAGAAGAGAAGTGTGCCGCCGCCCTCCACGAAGGCGAGCAGGCGGTCCATGCACTTCTTCTGGAAGTAGCCGTCCCCCACCGAGAGGGCCTCGTCGACGATGAGGACGTCCGGTTCCACCGAGGTGGCGATCGCGAAGCCGAGGCGCATCGCCATGCCGCTCGAGTAGGTGCGGACCGGCCGGTCGATGTCGGCCCCCAGCTCGGCGAAGTCGAGGACGTGCGGCGTCCGCTCGCGCACCTCCTCGGCCGAGAGGCCGAGCAGGGCCGCCGTCAGCTGGATGTTCTGGCGCCCCGTGAAGTCGGGATGGAAGCCGGTTCCGAGCTCGAGCAGCGAGGTCAGGCGGCCGTGCACGCGCGTCTCGCCGCGGGTCGGCCGGGTGACACCGGCGAGGATCTTCAGCAGCGTGCTCTTGCCCGCCCCGTTCTCGCCCACCACGCCGAAGCCCTCGCCCCGCGGCAGCTCGAAGCTGACGTCGGAGAGCGCAACGAAGCCCTCCGGGGCGGGTCGCCGCGCGACCAGCCCGAGGAGCCGCTGCCAGCCGGGCAGCGGGCGCCGGTAGATCTTCGAGACGCCGTGCGCCTCGACGACGACGGGCCGCGGCAACGATGCGGGCTCAGATCTCATCGGCGAAGGTCGGTTTGGCCTTGCGGAAGACCGCGAGGCCCAGCAGGAGCGCTCCGAGCGCCGCGGCCACGAGACCGGCGAGCGCCGCCGGGGCGGGAGACGCCCCGCCGATGAGCGCCTGGCGGTAGAGCCCCACCAACGCCGCCGCCGGGTTGAGCGCCAACCAGCCGCGCACGCTCTCCGGAAGCAGCGCCTGCGGGTAGACGATCGGGGTGAAGTAGAACCAGGCCTGCATCGCGATCCCCAGCACCTGCGAGGTGTCGCGCACGAAGACGTTGACCGCCGAGAGGGCGAGAGCGAGGCCCGCGGTCAGCGCGAGCTGCAGCGGAATCGCCACGAGGAGCCAGGGGAGGGCCCGCGGCGTGAGGTCGCCCGCCAAGGCGAGAATGGGGACGAACAGCGCCAGCCCGATGAGCTGGTGGACGGCAGCGGTGAGGACGACGGTCATTGGCAGCAGCTCGCTCGGGAAGCTGAGCTTCTTGACCAGCATCGCGTTGTCGGTGATCGCCGTCGCGCCGCGCGCGACCCCCTCGTGCAGCGCCATCCACGGCAGCAGCCCGCAGAAGAGGAAGAGCGCGAAGTGCTCCGTACGCTCTCCCGTGAGCGGGATCTTGAGCACCCAGGCGAAGACGAAGGAGAAGAGCGCGAGCTGCCAGAGCGGGTGCGCGAACGACCAGGCGAGACCGAAGAGTGAACCGGCGTAGCGGCCGCGGAAATCGCGCCGCACCAGCTCCGAGAGGAGGAAGGTTCTCACACCGTTGCGCTCATGGCCCGATCCGGGGCCCGGCGGCCGCGGCAGGGAGAGCCGCCGCGGCCATCCGGACGGGCGATCCCGGCGAGGGGACCGCCGCCCGGTGCGAGGCTCACTCGGCCGGCCCGCAGATGGTCCGCAGCACCTGGGCCGGCATCAGGAGCGAGTAGCGCTGCTCGGCCGAGGCGATCGCCCCCACCCAGCCCTGCGCCTCC
>JAHDVN010000571.1 GCA_023384635.1 Thermoanaerobaculia bacterium | reverse complement strand
TCTACCAGGAGGCCTTCCGGCTCTTCACTGCCGCCTACCGGAGGGCCGCCGAGGCTCTGCGCGCGGGATTGGAGGCTGTCTTCCCCGAAGGCTGCTTCCCACCGCCCGAACCGTTCCAAAGGCCAGCCTCGGCCTGACGGCAGCCTTCCCGGGGCAGACCCCGCCTCACCCGGCAAGGGCAAACCCCGCCGCTGCACCCCGCTTCGCGCTCGAAAGGTGCCCAGAGACCAGGCGATGGTCTCCGCAGACAGCGCTTCGCCCCTCCTGACCGACCAGCAGACGTCACAAGCGCGTTGCCGCGGGCCAACCAGGCGCCTTCGAGCCTGCGGCGGAGGGTCGCGTGACTCAGAGCCCCTGACAAGTCGCGACAAGTCGCATGGCACCGCGATAGCGCCGCGAAAAGTCGCCTGGCACTCGAGGCAACTGCGAAGGAGCGGCGCACACGAAAGAGGCCCGGCGGGTGCCGGGCCTCTTCGTCTCTGGCGAGGGATCGGGAATGGCGATGGTGCCGAAGGCCGGACTCGAACCGGCACGGGTTGCCCCACACGCCCCTCAAACGTGCGCGTCTACCAATTCCGCCACTTCGGCATCAAAGAACGACCTGAAAATTCTACCAGCTTCCGGTTCCGCGAGCGGCGGCCGGCACCCCTGCCCAACCGCCTACTCGACCGGCGGCGGGGCCTGCTCCGGGGCCGCTGCGGGTTCGGCCGCCGGCTCCCCGCCCGGCACCGCTGGGGCGGTGGCTGCCGCCTCGGCGCCCGCCATCACCGACGCGCGGTGCGACTTGCCCTGCATGAGGGCGATCGCCAGCGTGGTGACGATGAAGCCGACGAACGCGCCCACCGTGAGCCGGTGGAGCAGGTTCGTGGCGCTGCGCGCGCCGAAGGCCGCCATCGAGCTGCCGCCGCCGAAAACGGAAAGGTCGGCGCCCTTGCCCTGCTGCAGCAGCACGACCAGGATCAGGAAGATGCAGACGACGACGTGGATCGTATAGAGGAGATAGATCACCGCGGGATGCCTCCGGAGCGGCGCCCTCAGGCGCCGAGACAGGTGATGATATCGAGGAATCGCCCCGGGTCAAGGCTCGCCCCCCCGACCAGGAAACCGTCGATCTCCTCCTGGGCCGCCAGCTCCGCCGCGTTGGCCGGGGTCACCGACCCCCCGTAGAGGATCCGGACCTCGGCCGCCGGTAAGCCCAGGGAGGCGAGCGACCGCCGGAGGAAAGCGTGCGCCTCGGCCGCCAGCTCCGGGGTCGCGGTCTCCCCCGTCCCGATCGCCCAGACCGGCTCGTAGGCGAGCGCGAAGCGCTCGGGACGGCTCGCGAGCCCGGCGGCGAGCTGCCGCTCGAGCACGGCAAAGGTCGCCCCGGCGTGGCGCTCCTCGCGCGTCTCCCCAAGGCAGAGCATCGGCTGGAGGCCGTGGCGGGCCGCCGCGGCGACCTTGGCGCCGACCGCCTTGTCCCCCTCGTCGTGGTCGCGGCGCCGTTCGCTGTGGCCGCAGAGGAC
>JAHDVN010000570.1:1079-1507 GCA_023384635.1 Thermoanaerobaculia bacterium | reverse complement strand
TGTACATGTTGGGGATCATCAGCAGGAGTCCCTGCGAGGCGGTGAAGGTGGTGGTGAGGGCGCCGGTTTGGAGCGCGCCGTGCACCGTCCCGGCCGCGCCGCCTTCGGACTGCATCTCGATCACGAGGGGAGTCGTGTTCCAGATGTTCGTCCGTTTTTTAGCAGACCACTCGTCCGCGAATTCGCCCATGGCGGAGGAGGGGGTGATGGGGTAGATCGCGATGACTTCATTTACGCGATGGGCCACTGACGCGGTGGCTTCGTTGCCGTCAATCGTGACGATATTTCGTTTCATTCTTGCTCCTTTGATGAACAGGCACGCAGGCCTGATGATATGCCAATCGTGAATTTTAGCACTCTTTCAGCCTATTCAGACAAGTTTATCCCTCCCTATGGGTGCCTGTTAGTTATTTATGGCCTAAATTCCC
>JAHDVN010000570.1:0-1069 GCA_023384635.1 Thermoanaerobaculia bacterium | reverse complement strand
TAACGATGTTTCGTTTCATGCTTGCTCCTTTGATTTGCTCGGATTGACACGAATGGGCGCGAATGGACACGAATGAGCGCGAATGGGCGCGAATTCGCACGAATGGGCGCGAATTTGCTCGAATGTCGTGTGTTTCGCGGCAAAAATAACGCGATAATGCCTATTGTAACGGACTTGTTCGTGCAAGTGTATCCTTCCCCGGGAATGGACGTTAGTTATTAAAGGCCTCACTTCCCCTGCGGGTTGTCATATTTTGGATAGGAATGGTGGAAAATGAGAAATTCCCACAAAAACAGCCATATGCTACCGATTTTTGGAGGGGAGAAGCAGTGATTGGCTAATCTTTTTTAATTAAGCTATATCCTATTAAGACAAGCAAATCATTCACTTCCAACCCATCTCGAAAGCTCTTGAAGCTTCCATCTCCCAATATCAAACCACTCCAGTTATTAGCATTAATGTTCCATGTCAACGAAAGATTGTATGGTTGATCTTGTGATACTATCAAATAGTATACCTTGTTAGGATTTCTTTTAATTGCTTGCCAAAATTTTCCGTAGTCTTCAATCTCTGCCCCTGCGGATACTGAAGTCATTTGATCTACGCCTTCTTCAAATATTCTGAAATCACCGCCGATAATGAGCAGTGACAACCTTGCAGATAGTGGATTACCAGCAGAATCTATTTGGTTAACATCTAAAATTGGTATGTTTTGAACCAGCTTTCCATAGTCATTTTCCAAAGCAATTTCTCCGATAACTGGATCAAGAATGATAATTGGTTTAATAATGGCCGCTCCTTCTTTCCCACTTTCATCTAAACCAGCTAACCATTGGGGTTTTGATGGTCCCTTACTTGATGTTGGCCAATTGATCCTTGAATCATTTGGATCATCAACGACCATACTCCAGTCCACTCCTAATGAATCTTCAATTCTCACCCATTTTCCATCTAGGTTTTTAATCACTAAATATCCCTCATCGTCCTTGTATGCTGGTAAATTGATTTGGATAGTACGCTCTTGTTTGCTACTACCATCATTTAATTCCGACATACTAAATGTTTTTGG
>JAHDVN010000569.1 GCA_023384635.1 Thermoanaerobaculia bacterium | reverse complement strand
CTCCGGTCCACCAGGCGCTCGAAGAGCGGCCAGCGGAACGGGTCGAGCGGCACCCCGCTCGCGAGCGCCCGGCGCCCGCCGCGCTCGCCCGCCGCGCCGTAGCAGGCGGTGAGCTCGCGGAGCCAGAAACCGAGGTCCCGGCGCCGCTCGGCGATCCCGCGCACGAGATGGTGGAGGACGTAGTCGTGGAGCGCCACCACCCCCGGGAGCTCGAGCGCCGTCTCCCAGATCCGCTCGTGGTACTCGGCGCTGTTGCCGACGTGGTAGAGGACGAGGTCGACCTCGCCGCGCGCGACCGCCCCGGGCAGGTCGTCGACGGCGCGGCGCGGCCAGGCCGCGACCTCGGAGGCGAGCTCCCGGCCCGGCTCGACGACGATCTCGACCTCGACGTGGCGCGCGAGCTCGGGAAGCAGCTCGGCCGTGTAATCGGCGATCCCCGACCGCTCGGGCGGCAGCGGGCTCCAGACCGCGACCCTCACGGCGCCTCGAGGAGCGCCGCCACCACCCGGTCCCAGCCGATCTCCGCGACCGCCGGCGCCCCGGCCTGTCCGAGCTGGGCTGCCAGCTCGCGCTGGCGGAAGAGCTGGTCGAGGCGCTTGCCGATCTCCGCGGGAACGGGCGGGCAGACGAAGCCGTTGGCGCCGTTGCGCACGAACTCCAGCACCCCGCCGGCGTCGCGGGTGGTGACCACCGGCCGCGCGGCGCGGAACGCCTCCACGGTGACGAAGCCGTAGTCCTCGTCCACCGGCGCGTAGAAGACCGCGAGCGCGCCGGCGTAGAGCTCGGCCAGCCGCTCGTCGGGGAGCCACCCCGGGAGCTCGACGCGGTCGGCGACGCCGAGCCGGCGCGCCAGCGCCGCGAGCTCTTCGGCCTGCGGACCCCGCCCGGCGATCACGGCGCGCACCGGTTGGCGGGTCTCGGCGATGGCGCGCACCAGGAGGTCGAAGCGCTTGAGCGGATCGAGGCGACCGACGGTGAGGACGTAGTCGCCGTAGGGGCCGGGCGCGAGGCGGTCGAAGAGGCGCGGCGGCGGGTGGAGGACCTGCGCGGCGAGGCCGTTGTGCTTCTCGAGGCGGTCGCGCACGTTGGCGGAGATCGTGAAGAGCGCGCGCGCCTCGCCGAGCGTGCGCCGGTCGAGCTCGCGGATCGCGGCGACCGCCCCGGCGTCGTCGGCGCTCCTCTCCGGCGCGAAGTCGGAGTGCGCGCCGCCCAGCAGGTCGTACGCCTGCCGGAGCTGGTGGACGAGCCAGACCACCTTGCGCGGGTGCTTCACCACGTACGACGGGAACTTGGTGGCGATCACGCGGTCGACCGGCCGCCCGCCGGGGGCGGTGAGATCGACCAGACGCCAGGCGAGGCAGGAGGCGAGGAGCTGTTCGCGCGAGCAGGGCCAGGCGAACGGGAGGCGGACGAGGTCGGCCTCGTGGCCGCGCCGCGCGATCTCGTCGCGCAGCGTCTCGGCCAGCAACTCCGCGCCGCCGACCTCGAACGGCAGGTGCGGCGCAACCAC
>JAHDVN010000568.1 GCA_023384635.1 Thermoanaerobaculia bacterium | reverse complement strand
ACGCGCTGCACGAGGCCGCGCCCCACCCGGTTCCGGATCCCCTCCGCGTCGCTCAGGATGCGCGCCGCGAGTTCGCCGCTCCGGGTCTCCTCGAAGGCACGCGCGGGCAGGCGCAGCACGTGGGCGGCGAGCTCGCGGCGCAGCTCGGTGATCGCCCGCGGGGCCGCGACTCCGAGGAGCATCGCCAGCGCGACGGAGGCGGCCGCCTCCACCGCCGTGGCGCCGCCGATGGCGGCCGCGATGGGGAGCAGCAGCTCCCGCCGGCCGGCGCCGAGGACCTCGTCGATCAGGAGCTTGGAGGAGGCGGGCAGCGCGAGGCCGGCGAGCCGGCCCGCGGCGACCAGGAGGAGCCCCAGAGCCAAGCGGCCCCGGCGCTGCCAGACGATCCTCCGGGCCTCCTTCCAGGCTCGGCGCCGGTCGGTCCGGCGCTGCGGCGCCTCGGTCATTCCGACCTGCCTCCGCCCCGTCGCGCGGGCTCCGTCAGGGGAGGACGACGAGCCCCTGGAGGACCGAGAAGGCCACGGCGAGGAGCGTGGCCGAAAGGCAGCCGAGGGCGGCGAGCACGTGACCGGGCCGCTCGGGCACCAGTGGGTCGAGCAGCCGCGCGGCGAGCCAGCCGCCGGCGAAGCCACCCGCGTGAGCGTAGTTGTCGACGCCGCTGAAGAGGAACCCGAAGACGAACATCGCGAGCGCCCAGGTCCAGGCCTGCTGTCCCAGCGCGCTCGACCCGGCCCGTCGCCCGTACCAGACGAGGGCGCCCAGGAGGCCGAAGATGGGAGCCGAGGCGCCGACCGTGAACGCCGCACCCTGGAGGATCCGCGGCAGGAAGAAGAGATAGTGCCCGGCCAGCGAGCTGGCGAGGAAGCCGCCGACCGAGCCGGCCGTGTAGATGAGCACCATCCGCCCGGCGCCGTAGAGCTCGGCCGTCGCCGGTGCGAGCTGGCGCACCCAGAGGAGGTTGAAGAGCAGGTGCAGGAGGCTCCCGTGGAGCCAGCCGGCGGAGAGCAGCGTCCACCACCGGCCGGCCTCGAAGACCGGCACCGAGCCGCTCGCCCCGAGCAGGTAGAGCGCCATCGGGGCCGGCCCCAGGAAGTCGAACGGGCTCCCGAAGCGGATCCGCCCGGGGGCGAGCAACAGCGCCGCGACGTAGAGCGCGACCGAGCCGCCGATCAGGAGCTTGACGAAGCCGAGGTCGTTGCCGAGGCGCCGCAGGGCTCCCGCGTAGCCCCAGAGTCCGGGGTTGCTCCGCCCGCAGTGCCAGCAGGTGGCGTCGCGGACGCCGACCAGCTTGCCGCAGGAGCAGACGACCGAGCCGCCGCGTTGCCGGCCGAGCATCCGTCAGGGGTTCTCGGCGAAAGTGACCTGGACCGCGGTGCGGCCCTCCTCCGTGGCGCCGACGTGGACGCTCAGGCTGCGCCCCTCGACCGTGCCCGTGAGCCAGGTCGCGTCGCCGCTCCCCGTGCCCTCGGCGGTCACGGTCTGGATCGGGATCCCGATCTCTTCGAAGCGGGCCCGGAAGAACGC
>JAHDVN010000567.1 GCA_023384635.1 Thermoanaerobaculia bacterium | reverse complement strand
CAAGACGCTCTCGGGCCTCGACGTCACCACGCGGCGGCCCGCCGCGCGACCGGCGCCGCCGCCCCCGGCCGCGCCCGTGGCACCTGCGACGCCCGCCGCCCCCGAGCCGCCCCCGACCGCGCCACCCGAGCCCGAGCCGGTCGCGGCGGCGCCGGCCGAGGTGCCGCCGGCGCCCGGGGAGACCCCCGCGCCGCCGCCCCCCGTCTCCGAAGCGACTCCCGAGGTGACTCCCGAGCCGGCCGCCGCGGCACCCGCTGCACCGCCCCCGCCGGCCCGGCCCGAGGCCGAGCGCGCGAGCCGGCGGCCGGGCACCGACGTCGACCTCTCCGCCATCGAGGCCCTCGCCCGTCCGAAGACCCGCCCCGCCAAGGGCCCGGGCATGGGGGCCGACCTCGCCGCCACGCAACGGATCGCCACCAAGCCCGGTGCCGACCGGCCGAAGAGCGACGTCCTCGGCGACTACCAGCTGCTCGAGCGCATCGCCGTCGGCGGCATGGCCGAGGTCTGGAAGGCCCGCAAGAGAGGGGTCGAGGGGTTCCAGAAGACGGTCGCGATCAAGCGCATCCTGCCGCACCTGACCGACAGCTCCGACTTCGTCACGATGTTCATCGACGAGGCGAAGCTGGCGGCCCAGCTCGACCACAACCACATCATCCATATCTACGATCTCGGCAAGGCCGGCGACGACTTCTACATCGCCATGGAGTTCGTCGAGGGCAAGGATCTGCGCAGCATCCTCAACGCTGCGCGGCAGAAGGGCCGGCCGATCCCCCTCGGGCTCTCGCTGCTGGTCGCCTCGCGGCTCGCCAGTGCCCTCGACTACGCCCACCGCAAGAAGGACTTCGACGGGCGCGAGCTCGGCCTGGTCCACCGCGACGTCTCGCCGCAGAACGTCCTCATCAGCTACGAGGGCGAGATCAAGCTCTGCGACTTCGGCATCGTCAAGGCGGTGACGAAGGCGAGCAAGACGCAGATGGGCGCTCTCAAGGGCAAGCTCCAGTACATGTCGCCCGAGCAGGCCTGGGGGCGGCCCGTGGACGCCCGCTCCGACATCTTCTCGCTCGGCTCGATCCTCTTCGAGATGCTCACCGGCCGCCGGCTGTTCGCCGGCGACAGCGAGATGTCGGTGCTCGAGGCGGTGCGCGAGGGACGGATCCAGGCACCCCGCGATCTCGACGCCCGCCTGCCGCTCGAGGTCAACACCCTCGTGCTGCGGGCGCTGGCGAAGGAGCCCGGGGAGCGCTTCCAGACCGCGGGCGAGATGCAGCGCGAGATCGAGAAGGTGCTCTTCGCGCTCAAGCCGACGCCGGCGCAGAGCGATCTCGCGACCTACGTCCGGCGCCTCTTCGACCTCGACCAGGCGCCCGCGGCCACCCGCGCCCCGGCGGCGCCGGCCCCGGCCGCGGTCGCCGCCCGCGCCCCCGCCCCGGCCCCCGCGCCCGCGGCCGCCCCCGCGCCGGCGCGCGCCCCCGAGGTGCCGACCGGGGGGCCGGGCCCCGGCGGCGAGCCCGCGGCGGGGGCGGC
>JAHDVN010000097.1 GCA_023384635.1 Thermoanaerobaculia bacterium | reverse complement strand
CGCAGCGAGATGAGCGCAGTCACCAGCGAAACCAGTCCCCTCCCGGCCTAGCTCGAGGCGGCCCGCGCGGTGCGCGCGGGCGGCGATCCGGCGGCGGTCGCGAGCCTGCGGGAGCGGGCGGCGGCCCGCTTCGCCGAGCTCGGCCTGCCCACCACCCGCCACGAGGAGTGGCGCTTCACCAACCTGGCGCCGGTCGCCCGCATCCCCTACCGGCGCGCCGGCGGCCATCTGCCCGCCGACGCCGAGGCCCGGCTGGCGCCGCACCGGCTCCCCGGCTCGGTCGAGCTGGTCTTCGTGGGCGGCCGCCTCGCTCCCGGGCTCTCGCGGATCGGCGAGCTGCCGGCCGGACTCGAGGCGGGGGGGCTCGCCGGGCTCCTCGCGGCGAGCGCGGACGGCCAGCTCGCCGACCTCGGGCGGCCGACCGACTTCGCCGAGCACGCCTTCGCCGCCCTCAACACGGCGCTCTTCGCGGACGGCGCCTTCGTGCGCGCCGCCCCCGGAGCGGTGATCGACCGGCCGGTGCACCTGCTCTTCCTCGGCCACGCCGAGGCGGGGGCCCCCACCGCCGCCTTCCCGCGGCTGTTGCTGCTGGCCGGCGAGCGGAGCCAGATGACGGTCGTCGAGCGCTACGTCGGAGCGGACGGCGAGAGCTATCTCACCTGCCCGGTGACCGAGCTCGTGGCCGCGCCCGGAGCGGTCGTCGACCACTACAAGCTGCAGCGCGAGGGGAGCGACGCCCACCACCTCGCGGTCTTCACCGTGGAGACCGGCCGCGGCGCCAACGTCACCAGCCACTCGATCTCCCTCGGCGGCGCCCTGGTGCGCCACGACGTGCGGGCCCGGCTCGCCGGCGAGGGGGGCGAGGCGACCCTCAACGGGCTCTACATGGTGCGCGGGCGGCAGTTCGTGGACACCCACATGCGGGTCGACCACGCCGAGCCGCACTGCGCCAGCCACGAGCTCTACAAGGGGATCCTCAACGAGAGCGCGCGGGCGGTGTTCAACGGCCGGATCTACGTCCACCCGCACGCCCAGAAGACGGACGCCAAGCAGACCAACCGCAACCTCCTGCTCTCGAAGGAGGCGCTGGTCAACACCAACCCGCAGCTCGAGATCTTCGCCGACGACGTGAAGTGTACGCACGGCTCGACGGTCGGGCAGCTCGACGACGACGCCATCTTCTACCTGCGCTCGCGCGGCATCGGCGAGGTGGCGGCGCGCAGCCTGCTCACCTACGCCTTCGCCTCCGACATCGTCGAGCGGATCCGGGTCGAGCCGGTGCGCCAGGAGCTGCGCGAGTTCCTCCTCGACTGGATTCCGCACGGGGAGGTCGTCCGGGACGCGACATGAGCGATCCGGTCGCCGCATCGGCCGCCGGTGCCGCCAGGGCCGGCTACGACGTCGCGGCGCTGCGCGAGGAGTTCCCGGTCCTCGCCAGCCGCCCCTACGGCAAGCCGCTCGTCTACCTCGACAACGCCGCCACCACCCAGAAGCCACGCCAGGTGCTCGACCGCCTGGCGCGTTTCTACGCCCACGAGTACGCGGCGATTCACCGCGGCGTGCACCTCCTCTCGGCCCAGGCCACGGTCGCCTACGAAGGGGCGCGGGAGACGGCCCGGCGCTTCCTCGGCGCCGAGCGGCTCTCCGAGGTGGTCTTCGTGCGCGGGGCGACGGAGGGGATCAACCTCGTGGCGGCGAGCTTCGCCCGCCCCCGCCTCGAGCCGGGCGACGAGGTCCTGGTCACCGCGCTCGAGCACCACTCGAACATCGTCCCCTGGCAGATGGCCTGCCGGGAGCGAGGGGCGAAGCTCGAGGTGGCGCCGGTCGACGACCGCGGCGAGGTGATCCTCGGGGAGTTCGCGCGCCGGCTCGGGCCGCGGACGAAGATGGTCGCGGTCACCCACGTCTCGAACGCCCTGGGGACGATCAACCCGGTCGAGGAGATGGTGCGCCTCGCCCATGCCGAGGGGGTGCCGGTGCTGGTGGACGGCGCCCAGGCGGCGCCGCGGCTCGCGCTCGACGTGCGGGCCCTCGGCTGCGACTTCTACGTCTTCTCCGGGCACAAGACCTACGGCCCCACCGGCATCGGGGTGCTCTACGGCCGCCAGGAGCACCTCGCGGCGATGCCCCCGTACCAGACCGGCGGTGGCATGATCCGTTCCGTCACCTTCGAGGAGACGCTGTTCGACGCCCCGCCCGCCCGCTTCGAGGCGGGCACGCCGCCGGTGGCCGAGGCGATCGGCCTCGGGGTGGCGCTCGGCTTCCTGGAGCGGGTGGGGCTCCCTGCGATCGCCGCCTGGGAGGACGAGCTGCTCGCGGCCGCGACCGCGGCGGTGGCCGAGGTGCCCGGGCTCACGATCCTCGGCACCGCGCCGCAGAAGGCCGGGGTGCTCTCCTTCGTCATGAGCGGGGCGCACCCCCACGACATCGGCACCATCCTCGACCACGAGGGGATCGCGGTGCGCGCCGGCCACCACTGCGCCCAGCCGGTGATGGACCGCTTCGGCGTGCCGGCCACGGTGCGCGCCTCGTTCGGGCTCTACAACACCCTGGGGGAGGTCGAGGCGCTCGCGCGCGGCCTCGCGCGGGTGCGCCGGCACTTCCCGGCCTGAGGCCACCTCCCGGGGCGGTTCCGGCTCAGGAGGCCGCGCGCGCCGCCGCGGCGCAGCGGTGGACGATCTCCCCTGCCGGCTCGATCGTCTCCACCTCGTCCACGCTCTGCCCGGCCTGCCAGATGTCGCGGTAGTCCGGGCCCTCGAGCGAGGCCTTCTTCAGCGTCCGCAGCGAGCGCAGCGCGTAGAGCGAGCGCATGAGGTGCTTGGTCCGCCGGCCGCGCAGGAGGCGCCGCGCGAGCGGCCCGGCGGCCGTCCCGACGCGCTCGACGTAGGGGGTGCGGATCACCGAGCAGGGGACGCCCGAGAGGCGCTCGGTGAGCACGATCTCCTCGGCGCGGGCGGCGACGATCGCCGCCTTGTAGTCGGCGTGCGCCCGGCACTCCGGGGTGGCGATGAAGCGGGTCCCCATCTGCACCCCGGCGAAGCCCGAGCGCAGGGCCGCGACGAAGCTCGCGGGGCCGCCGATCCCCCCCGCCGAGACGAGGGGCAGGCCGAGGCCGGAGAGGGTGGCGAGGAGCTCCTCGGGCGCCAGTCGCCCGGTGTGGCCGCCGGCCCGGCGGTTCACGCAGATCAGGCCGTCCACCCCCGCCGCCACCGCCCGGTCGGCCCACTTGCGCTCGGTCACGTCGTGGTAGACGACGCCGCCGGCGGCGTGCACCCGCTCCACCACCCAGCGCGGGTTGCCGAGCGCGGTGACCACGAAGCGGATCCCCTCCTCGAGACCGATGTCGAGCCAGCGCCGCATCCGTTCCTCGTAGGCCTTCGCCGTCTTCTCCACGATCACGTTCAGGCCCACCGGCTTGGCGGTGAGGGCGCGGATGCGCCGGAGCCCCTCGCGGAAGTCGCGTCCGTGGACGTAGGCGAGCGAGATCGGCTGCACGATCCCGAGGCCGCCGGCCTCCGAGACCGCGGCCACCAGCTCCGGGTTCGAGCAGGGGTACATGGCGCCGCAGAGCAGCGGAACTTCGACTCCGGCGTGGCGGGCGAGCGGGGTGTCGAGGAGACTCACGGGCTCACATGGGCTCCCGCGCCGGCCCGACCAGCCAGCGCGCCCGGGCCCGCGCCACGACGTCGCCCGCGGCGTCGCGCAGCGTCGACTCCACTTCGACCTCCCGCTTCTCGGCCGACGTCACCGGGGGGAAGTCGCAGCTCGCGACCAGCGTGCCGCGGGCCTTCTTGAGGTACTCGATCGAAAGGCCGACGAGGATCCCGCGCCCGTCGGGTGGCAGCCCGGCGAGGAGAGCCAGCCCGCTCGACACCTCGGCGAGGTTCATCAGCGCCACGGCGTGGATCGAGCCGAGATGGTTGCGCACCGCCCGGCGGTCGCGCATCGCGACCCGCACCCGCCCCGGCGAGAGCTCCTGGACCCGCGGCCGGATCGAGCCGGTGTACGGCACCGCGCGGCCGAGCAGGAAGGCGAAGAGCCACCGCCCGCCCGGCCGCGGCGCGAGGCGATGCCAGAGCGAGAGCAGGCGGTGGGGCTCGGCCATGCGGGGATCCTACTCTGCGCCGCCGCCGTCGGAGAGAGAGAAGAGAAGGGGGCCGCCCGCGGCGCGGACGGCCCCCGGAGAGGCGACTTCTGCCCGTGGGCCTCAGTCGGCGGCGACGGGGTTGCCGTCGGCGTCGAGCAGGCGCACCGCGCCGAGGCCGAGCTCGGCCAAGCCGGCCCCGATCTTGGCCCGGTCGCCGACCACCACGTAGACCACCCGTGCCGGGTCGATCGCCCCCTTGCCCGCCGCGTCCACGCCGGCGAGCTCGAGCGCCGCGACCGCCGCCGGGTAGGTGGCGAAGTAGTCCTCGGGCAGGTCGAACTGCACCATCTGGGCGAGCGAGGCGGCCACCGCGCGGTTCGTCTCCCAGCGGCCGGGGAGCGTCAGCGTGAGGCCGTCCTTGGCCTTCGCGAGCTCGTCGGCCGCGAGCGGCCGCGTGCCCACGATCTCGGAGAGCTCCTTGACCACCTCGGCCACCGCCTCCTTCGTCTTGTCCCCCTGCACCGGGGCCATCACGAAGTAAGGCCGCGGGCCGCGGGCGTCGGGCATCACCATGCGGGCGCCGTACGACCAGTGCTTCTCCTCGCGCAGGTTCATGTTGAGGCGCGAGGTGAAGGTGCCGCCCAGCGCGTAGTTGAACGCCTGCAGCGCGGTGTCCTCGGGGCTGTTCTTGGGCGGCGCCAGCACGCCGGCGAAGATCACCGACTGCTGCGAGCCCGGCCGGTCGATGAGGAAGAGCTCGGCGCGCGCGCCGGTGGCGGCCGGGGCGACGTTCTTGGCCGGCACCTCGCCCGCCTGCCAGGCCCCGAAGAGCTTCTCGATCTTCGGCTGGATCTCGGCCAGCGTGGTGTCGCCGACCACCACCAGGGTGGCGTTGTTCGGCTTGAACCAGGTGGCGTGGTGGGCGGCGAGCTCGTCGCGGCCGAGGGCGGCGACGCCGGCCTCCGTCCCCGAGCCGGTGAACGGCACCGCGTAGGCGTGCCCGGCGCCGTAGAGCAGGGCCGGCAGCACGCGCAGGCCCATGGCGTTCGGATTCACCTTCTCGCGCTGGATGGCGGCGAGCTGCTGCTTGCGCAGCCGCTCGAAGTCGGCCTCGGGGAAGGTGGGCTCGAGCACCACCTCGGCGAACAGCGCGAGCGAGGCGTCGAGCGTCTCCTTGAGGGCCGAGAGCGAGACGAAGGAGCTGTCGAGGCTGGCGCCGGTGCCGAGGCTGGCGCCGAGGCGGTCGAGCTCGTCGGAGATCTCGAGCGCGTTGCGGCGCTTCGTCCCCTCGTCGAGCATCGCCTGCGTGAGGGCGGCGGTGCCGAGCTTGCCCCCGGCGTCGGCGGCGTAGCCGGCGTCGAGGAGCAGGTTGAGCTCGACCACCGGCACCCCCTTGCGCTCGGCCACCAGCAGCTTCAGGCCGTTGGCCAGCGTGGCGCGCTCGACGGCGGGGAAGCCCGGCGCCGGCGGCGTGCCGGTCTCCGGCAGCCGCGAGCGGTCCTCCCCCTGGCCCGCCGCCGCGAGCTCGGGGAACGGGTGCACCTCGAGCAGGTAGAGGCCGTCGGAGAGCCAGGCGGCGGCCGTCTCGCGCACCGCGGCCGGCGTGGCGCCGAGCTGGTTGGCGAGGCTCTTCTTGTAGAGATGCGGGTCGCCGGTGTAGACGTAGCCGTTGGCGAGCACGTCGGACTTGCCGCCGAAGCCGCCGATCCGCTCGATGCCGCGCACGCGCTGGGCGTAGGCCGAGGTCTTGGCGCGGTCGAGCTCCTCCTCCGTCGGTCCCGCGGCGAGGAAACGGTCGAGCTCCTCGCGCAGCGCCCGCTCCACCGCCGCGAGGTCCCCGCCCGGCCGGGCGGTCGCCTGCACGATGATCTGGCTGCCGATCTCCTTGCCGTAGGCGAAGGCGGCGACGTCGGTGGCGATCTGGTCGTCGTAGACCAGCCGCTTGTAGAAGCGCGAGCTCTTCCCCTCGGCGAGCACCGAGGTGGCGAGGTCGAGCAGGTCGAGCTCCGGGGTGCCGAGCTGCGGCACGTTCCAGACCATGTGGAGGCGGGCCTGCGGCACCCGGTCCTCGAGGCGGGCGCGCTTCTCGCCCGTCATCTTGGCCACCCAGGCCTGGTGCTTGCCGATCGGCGGCCCCGGCGGGATGTGGCCGAACCAGCGCGCGACCTTCTCCTTCACCTCGGCCACCGTGACGTCCCCGGCGATCGAGAGCACGGCGTTGTTCGGTCCGTAGTAGGTGCGGAACCACTCGTGGACGTCCTCGAGCGAGGCCGCGTCGAGGTCCTCCATCGACCCGATCACCGACCAGGAGTAGGGGTGGCCGGCGGGGTAGGTGTGCTCGGTGAGCAGGGTCCAGACCTTGCCGTACGGCTGGTTCTCCCCCTGCCGCTTCTCGTTCTGCACCACCCCGCGCTGCTCGTCGAGCTTGGCCTGGTCGATCGCCTTGACGAGGTGCCCCATGCGGTCCGACTCGAGGAAGAGGGCGTAGTCGAGGGCCGACTTCGGGACGTTCTGAAAGTAGTTCGTGCGGTCGACGTTGGTGGTGCCGTTGAGGTCGGTGGCGCCGACCTTCTCCATCGCCTTGAAGTAGTCGTCGTCGAAGTTCTCCGAGCCGTTGAACATCAGGTGCTCGAAGAGGTGGGCGAAGCCGGTCTTGCCGGTCTTCTCGTTCTTCGAGCCGACGTGGTACCAGACGTTGACGGCGACGATCGGCGCCTTCGGATCCTCGTGCACCAGCACGGTCAGGCCGTTGGGCAGCGTGAACTTCTCGTAGGGGACGTCGGGGATCGTCGCGAGGCTCGGCGCGGCGGCGGCGGAGCCCGCGGCGAGCGCGGCGGCGGCGGTGATCATGGCGAGAACCTTTCGCATCCTTCCTCCTGGGTTGGCTTCCGGGGCCGGGCCGGCGCGATCCGCCGGCCCGGGCGCGAGACGGAGGCGGGCCGCGAGCCGGCCCGCGTCGATCTTCATACGCTACACGAAAGACCGGGTTCTCTTGCCCTCGGCTCTCTCAGCGCGCGTGCTCCGGCTGCTCCGTCACCTCGATCTCGAAGCAGGTCCGCCCCTCGGAGTGGCGCCAGAAGGAAACCTCGGCGGGGTGGCGCGGTGGGGGGCTGGGGCGGGCGAAGTCGGCGCAGAGGGAGAAGCGGGTCTCTCCGAGCAGGCGCAGTCCGTAGGGAGAGCCCGACTCGGGGTCGCGGGCGATCTCGCCGGCCCAGGGCTCGGCGGCCAGCGCGCTGAGGTCCGCGGGGAGGCTGCCGTGCCGGCGATAGTGCTCCTCGACCTGGCCCGCGATCCGGCGCAGGTCGGCGACCCGCTCGGCGTCCAGGCGCCGGAGTCGCTGCTCGGCGGGGGTCGCGAGCTGGAGAGCGCCGGCGATCACGGCGGCGAGCACGGCCGCCGACGCGCCCCAGGCCCAGGGGCTCCGCCGCCGGAGGCGCGCCGTCTCCCCGCCGGCGTCCTCCTCGGCGCGCAGGTCGCCGAGGTAGTAGACGAGCACGGCTGCGGCGATCCCACCGAGCGTCGCCACCTTGGCGAGGAAACGGGCGGTGAGCTCGCCGCCGAGCAGCCGGAAGAGGACCGTGGCGAGATCGCCCACCAGCACCGCGGCGGCGACGTAGAGCGTGAGGTAGGTGAGCCACTTGCGGACCCGCGAGCCGCGCCGCGCCGGGTCACGCTGGGCGGCGCGCTCGAGGCCGGCCGAGAGGGCGAGGAAGAGCGGGAAGGCGACCGCGAGCCAGGCGATCGCCCAGCGGATCGTCTCGCCGTCGCGGAGCCGGTGGGCGCCCTCGGCCGCGGGGTCGGGCCAGGCCGCCTCGATGAGCTCGAAGAGGAGCGCTCCGAAGTGCCAGGCCGAGAGATAGAGGGCGGTGAAGAGAACCAGGTAGAGGAACGCCTCCTTGGCCGAGAGGTAGGGGCGCGGCCGCGGCACGGGCACCGGGAACGGGCTCTCCGCGAAGGCCGCCAGCCCCTCGGCCACCTCCTCGCGCCGCCAGCCGGCGGCGGCGAGCTCGCGCTCGACCTCCGCGCGCGGCGTGCCCCGCCGCAGCGCCTCCTCCACGAAGCGGACCAGCCTGTCGTCGGCAGCCATGGAAATCTCCCTCGGCCGCAAGTGCGGCCCGTCGCCCGGATCTGCCGGCGAGTCTACGCCCGGGCTCGCTACGGGGCCGAAGCCGTCTCCTCTGCCCGCCGGTAGACGACGAAGAACTGCTCGGCGAGGAAGTGGTGGACGGCGGCGGGGACGAGGCCGGCGGCCGCCATCGCCGCGTCCACCTCCGCGCGCGGCATCTCCTGCTCCGGCGGCGGGCCCCAGGGGCGCTCCTCGAGCGGCTTGGGGAGGAAGTCGACGATCGCGCTCCGCCCGCCGGGGGCGAGGCCGGCGGCCAGCCTGCGCGCGTAGGCCGGGCGGTCCTTCACGTAGTGGAGCGTATCGACCATGAGGATCAGGTCGACGCTCGCCGGGGCGAGAAGAGGGTCGTCCGGCTGGACCTTCGCCACCTCGACCTGGGCGAGGCCGGCCTCCGCCACCCGCCCGCGCAGGAGGTCGAGCAGGAGGTCGTTGATGTCGAGGGCGCGCACCCGCCCCTCCGGTCCGACCGCCCGCGCCAGGCGCAGCGTGAAGTAGCCCGAGCCGGCGCCGATGTCGGCCACCCGCTCGCCGGGGCGCACGGCGAGGAGCCGCATCACCTCCTCCGGCTGCTGGTAGGCGTCGCGCTCCGGGCGCTCGAGCAGCCAGAGGTAGCCCTTGAGCCAGATCTGGCGGGTCAGGTCCTGGAATCGCGCCTCGTCGCGCAGCGCCGCGAACGCCTCGTCGCGGCGCACCTCCTGGACGCCGAGCAGGCCGGTCGCGGCGGCGCGTTCGAGCCACGCGAACGCCTCGTCCGGCCGGCCGAGGAGGCCGTGCAGCCGGGCGACGGTGTAGAGCGCCTCGACGTGGCGCGCCTCGGCCTCCTCGTGGAGCGCGAGCGCGAGCGGGAGGGCCCGCTCGTGGTCGCCCGCCGCGAGCGCCGCGGCGAGGGTGGCCGCCGGGTCGGCGGGAGGAGCGGGGAGTGGGGAAGCCTCGTCGGAGCCGCCGGCCCGCGCGGCGCCGGCAGCGAGTAGCGCGAGGCAGCCGACCACGGCGGGGAACCGGCGGCGGAGGGGATGCTGCGAAAGCGGGCGGGAGGGCATGGAGCAACCTCCTTGGGAAGTGCGGGTGCGGCTCTGCGGAGCTTACGCCCGCGGCGGGGGCGGGTTCTCGGCCCCGGCGGCGCGCCCCGTGGCAGACTCCCCTTTGTCACCAGAGGTGCGCATGGCCGAGCCGCTCCCACCCGTCGAGCTCGCCGCCGCCGGGGCGCCGCGCTTCTCCCGGCTCTCCCCCCGCAGCCCCGGGCCGGCGGGCTCGCCCGGCTGCGTCGTCTTCCTCGGGCTCCCTCTTCTTCTCCTCGGCGGCGGGGCCGCCTCTCTCCCGTTCGTCAGCGACGACCCGTTCTCCGAGTCGTGGGTGGCACTCGCGGTCGGGCTCGCCTTCGGCCTCGTCGGCCTCCTGCTCGTCTGGGGCGGGATCCGCGGCGCGCGGGCGCGCTCTCTGCCGCCGCCCGAGGTGGCGCTCGAGAAGGGCGTCCGGCCCCGGCCCGGCGGCGCCTTCCGCGTCCGCGTGCGCCAGCCCGGCCCGGTGGCGCTCGAGTCGCTCCGCCTCGCTCTCACCTGCGAGCGGCGCTACCGGCGGCAGGTGCGACGGAGGTCGACCGCGACGGTCGACGACTCCGAGCTGCGCTGGGAGCGCGAGCTGCTCCGGATCCGCGGCGAGCGCGTCCCCGCGGGGGCGGGGCTGGAGCGCGTGGTCGCGGTGGAGATCCCTCCCGACGCCGAGCCCACCGGCCCGGCCCGGCCGGACGGGCGGATCCGCTGGACCCTCGAGCTCGCGGTCGAGGCCGGCTTCCTGCGCGGCTGGCGGACCGACTTCGAGATCGAGGTCGGCGGCGAGGCCTGAAGGCTACGGTAGAGCGATCCAGCCAGGTGAGCCAGGTGCCAGGCGAGTTGTGGCCAGCAGGAAGGTGCCAGGAACGTGCCAGGCGAGTTTCAGGCCCCAGCAAGGTGCCAGGCGAGTTGCGGAGGTCCTGCCAGGAAGGTGCCAGGCGAGTTTCAGACCCCAGCAAGGTGCCAGGCGAGTTGCGGAGGTCCGGGAGCGGCGTTCTCTGCAGGGGCCCGTCACGACGTACCCCCACGGGGGCCTACGGTCGGGCGATTCTCCGCCAGAGGGCGTGAGACTCGGGCGGGAGAGGTGCCAGCGCGGTGTCGACCTCACGGACCAACGCATCACGGTCATCCCCGCCGAGCAGCTGCTCGATGTCCCAGGCATCCTGGGGACCGCCGGCGTAGAGCTTCAGGAGGATCAGGCCCGTCGGGTCGAGGACCGGTAGCTCGAGCTCCCCGACCGAGAAACGCTCCGCGCGTGCGAGGAGCGGCCGCTGCCATGGGGAGCGGCCGACCACCAGATCGACGGTGCGCTCTCCCGGGGCCTCGAAGCGGACGAGGCCGGCCAGCGGGTCGGCCTCGTCGCCCCGGCGCACCTCGACCTGTGCCGGGGCTCCCGGCGGGCGCCTCCAAAAGCCGGCTTCCAGGCAGCGGCGATCGAGGGCGAGCAGATCGATATCGGCCGTCGCGCGGCTGACCCCGTGCAGAGCCATCGCCGCGGCGCCGATGACGGCGAAGGGGATCGCTTCCCGGTCCAGGAGGCCGGCGACGTCTCCGAGAAGGCTCATCCTTCGAGCGCCCGCATGCAGGCGCTGGGGCGGCGGCCCTGCTGGCGCCGGCGGGCGATCTCGCGGGCTGCCTCGCGGCGATCGAGACCGCGGCGGCGCGCAAGGTCCGCGATCGCCTCGTCTCCCAGGCGGAAGGCGAGCTGGAGGCTCTCGGCGGGGGGAAGCGCCCGGTTGCGGGCCCGCTCCTCGGCGCGCAGACGGTCGGCGACGGACGGCATGCGGGCAGTATAGCGACCCGCCCGGTAGGTGTCCGGTAGGTGCCCGGAAGGTGCCAGGCGAGTTGCGGGAGTTTCGGGCTTCGTCGCGCCCGGGTCACGCCC
>JAHDVN010000096.1:8399-11181 GCA_023384635.1 Thermoanaerobaculia bacterium | reverse complement strand
GCGAGCCGCCGTCCGTCGGCCGGCAGTGTGGCGCCGCTGCCGCCGCCGCACGACCTCCCCGTGCCGACCACGTCCTTCGTCGGCCGGGAGCGCGAGATCTCCGAGCTCGCCGAGCTCGTCGCGAGCCCCGAGGTTCGCCTCGTGACCCTGGTCGGTCCGGGGGGGATCGGCAAGAGTCGCCTCGCCCTCCAGGTCGCGGCGCGGCTCCTCGATCGCCCCGGTGCGCCCCTCTTTCCGCAGGGGCTCTGGCACCTCCCGGTCTCCCCGGGGTCCGGGGCAGGCGGATTGGCGGCCTCGCTCTGCGAGCGGCTCGGGCTCGATCCGGCGGGCGCTGGCGAGGCGGTCGAGCGACTGGTCGACTTCCTGCGCGCGCGGCGCCTCCTGCTGCTGCTCGACGGCGCGGAGTACCGTTTCGCGGAGGCGCGCGCGCTCGCGGCCGAGCTCACGCACGCCACGGCCGAGGTCCAGCTGCTCGCCACCAGCCGCCGCCCCCTCGCGCTGGAGGGGGAATGGGTCGTCGAGGTGGGCGGGCTCGATCTCCCGGGTCCCGAAGGGGCGGCCGATCCAGGTCGCTCAGGGGCGGTGCAGCTCTTCCTCCAGGCGGCGCGGCGGGCCTGCTTCGGGTTCGGGGCCGGGGACGGAGAGCTCGGGGCGATCGCGGCGATCTGCCGCCGGCTGGGAGGCTCCCCGACCGGGATCCAGCTCGCCGCCGGCTGGCTCCGGAGCCTGCCGCTCGCGGCCCTCGCCGAGCGCCTCGACCGTGACCTCGGCCTGCTCGACCAGACCCCCGGCGGCGGCGAGGGGGTACTCGAGCGGATCTTCGCGACCTCCTGGGATCAACTCGACGAGCGCTCGCAGGTGGCCCTCTCGGGTCTCTCGGTCTTCGCCGGGACGGCGAGCGCGGCCGACGCCGCGGCGGTGGCCGGCGCCGACCTGCGCCAGCTCGCGCTGCTCGTCGACCGCTCGCTGCTGCGGCGGGAGGCGGGGGGCCGCTTCTCGCTCCACGAGGTGCTCCGCCACGGCGCCCGAGCGCGGTTGCGCGCCCGGGGCGGGGAGGAGGCGGCCCTCGACCGGCACGCGGAGCGCCTGGCGGCGCACGCCGCGGAGCTCGTCACCCGTCTCGGCGGGCTGCAGGAGGAGGCGGCGCTCGACGAGATCGGGGCGGCCTTCGACGACCTCTGTGCGGCCTGGCGCCGGGCGGTGGGCGCGGGCAGAGCGGAGCAGCTGCCGCCCCTGGCGCGTGCTCTCTCGGCCTACGGCCGGGAGCGAGGCCGCGGGGCGCAGGTCGAAGAGCTGCTCGGTGAGGCGGTGGCCGCACCGCCCGCCGGCGGTCTGCCGGCCGCGGTTCTGCTC
Organism: Thermoanaerobaculia bacterium; assembly: GCA_023384635.1. Lineage (GTDB taxonomy): Bacteria > Acidobacteriota > Thermoanaerobaculia > Multivoradales > JAGPDF01 > JAAYLR01. The sequence goes on along the minus strand of JAHDVN010000096.1, from coordinate 9,828 downwards.
GCGCGGGGTGCGCTGCGCAATCGACTCGGAAGCTACGCCGCCGCGCGCGCCGACGCGGTCGCGGGGCTCGCCTCCGCGGACGGCGGCGGGGAAGCGGCCGCGGCCTGCCTGTTGCTCGCCGAGAGCGCGTTCTTCCAGGGGGAGTACGCGCTGGCGCGCGAGACGCTGGCGCGGGCGGATCGGAGCGTGGAGGTGGCGGATGCGGCGGCCCGCCTGGTGCTCGCGGGGCGGATCGAGCTCGAGGTGGGCCGGCTGGAGGAGGCCCGGGAGGCGTTCCGGGAGAGCCTCGGCGCGGCGCGCGCCGCAGGCAATGGCCGGGCTGAGCGGATCGCACTGTCCGAGATCGGGCGCGCCGCCTACTTCGCCGGCGACCTCGCCCGCGCCGAGGAGTCGCTCGCCGAGGCGCTGGCACAGGGCCGCGCGGCGGGCGACCGCGACACCCAGGTGCGGGCTCTCCACGGCCTCGGCTTCGTCGCCGACGAGCGCGGTCGCCACGACGAGGCGGTCCCACATTACCGGGAGAGCCTGACGCTGGCCGAGGAGAGTGGCGACCGGCGCGCGGTGGCCTACACGCGCATGCTGATCGGCGAGAGCGCGCGCCTGGCCGGCGACCTCGACACGGCGCGCCGCGCCTACGAGGAGGCGCTCGGCTTGGCGCGGCGCCTCGGCAGCCCCTATCTCGTGGGGTTGCTGCTCGGCAACCTCGCCTACGTGGCGGCGGCCGAGGGGCGAGTCCCGGAGGCGCGATCGCTCGCCCGCGAGGTCCTCACCGTCCACCGGGAGTCCGGCTCCGACACGGTGGCGCTGCCGGCCCTGATCGCCCTCGCCGAGGTCGCCCCCCGCGCCGGCGGGGGCGCAGAGGGCCTCGCCCTGCTCGGCGCGGTCGGGGCCCATCCCGCCAACCGCCGCGACCACCAAGGGGAGATCGACCGCGTGCTCGCCGTGGCGCGGCGGCTCCGGCCGGAGGCCGAGGTCGCCGCCGGGCTCGCTGCCGGCCGGGTCCTTTCGTTTCCCGAGCTCTGCGCACGTCTCGCCGCGGGCGGGAGGCCGCCGGCGGGCTGAGCCAGCCTCCCGTCAGGGGAGGTGCGCCGACCAGGTTGCCACGGAGCCGGCCTCGAATCCGTCGGCCCAGACGAGGTCGAAGTCGAGGCGGAGGAACCCGTGGCCGGTCTCGGGGTCGGGCCCGGGAACGCCGGCGTCGATCGCCCGGTCGCGCAGGAGATCCGCGAGCTCGCCGGCGGTCAGGTGCGGGAACTGGTCGAGGAGGAGGGCCGCCCCGCCGGCGACGTGCGGACAGGAGGCCGAGGTGCCGAAGAATCCGCTGCCGCCCGGCCACGGCTGGCCGTTGCTCGCGCCGTAGGTCACGGTCGAGACCGCGTCGGGCGCCACGAGGTCGGGCTTGAGGTGGCCCCCGGCGGGCGTGCCGCCG
>JAHDVN010000096.1:0-8389 GCA_023384635.1 Thermoanaerobaculia bacterium | reverse complement strand
AACGGCTCGAGCGCGAAGTCGCTCCAGTGCAGCGCGCCCACGGTCACGGCGGCCGGCGAGTCGGCCGGCGTGCCGAGCGTCCGTGCCAGGACCGAGTGCTCGAAGCTCGCGCCCCCGCTGCCGCGCAGGTTCAGGTAGTCGTTGCGCGGCGAGGCGTACTGGAAGACCGTGAGGTAATACCAGTCGCTCACCGTGGGCGTGAACTCGATCTCCTCGGCCGGCAGGGCGCCGGGGGTGCCGTCCTGGACCGAGGCCGAGTTGGCGACGACGATCCAGGCCGCTCCGTCCCAGCGCCAGAGATCCATGTCGTAGTCGTGGCTCGCTCCGGCGGTCGCGGGGTCGGCCGGCCAGTCGTCCCAGGTGAGGGTGAGCCAGTAGGTCTGGCCCGCGACGAGATAGCCGAAGCGATTCGACCAGTTGCCGGCGAACGAGTGCCAGGAGGTGTCGGGAAACGCCTCGTAGGTCGCCTGGTAGATCTCGCCGTCGGCGTAGTTGCCGGCCGAGTTGACCCAGAGCACCCCGGCCTGCCGCGCCTCCTCGACCTTGGCGACGACCGGGTTGTGGGGGGCGCCGCTGCCGTCGTACGGGACCGGGATCGACCAGCCGCAGGAGTACGAGATGACGTCCACGCCCTGGGCGACCAGCCAGTCGACGGCGCCGTAGAAATCGGCCTCGTTGCCGTCGTAGGCGAGGTAGAGGGAGGCCCCGGGGGCCATGTCGTGGACGATCTCGGCGCAGCCGGTCCCGTGCCCGCCGGCGCCGACCGGATCGCCGCTCGTGCCGCCGGTCCAGAGCGTGACCGCCGCCGGGAGCTCGCTGCCGAGCAGGCTCGCGTAGCCGGCGAAGCCGCCGCAGTCGAGGACGCCGATCCGGGTCCCCTGGCCGAGGTGGCCGGCGGAGTGGAGCCGGGAGGCGCCGGTTGGGATGACCCCCTCGCTCACGACATCGGGCGCCGTCCGGAAGGGGCGCCGTACCCGCCGGACGCCGGGCAGGTCGGCGAGCGCCGGGAGGGTCTCGGGGCCGACGCGGGCGAAGAGCAGCGCGCCGTGCGCGGCGCGGATCTCGGCCCCGAGCCCCGCGGCGGCGGCCAGGACGGGGCCCGCCGGGCCGGCGGTCTCGATCGCGACCTCCACCCGCCCGTCCGGTGCGACGAGCGAGGCGAGGCCGAAGCGGGCCTCCGCGCCGGCCGGCAGGTCGGGGGCCGCGACGAGCGCGGCGAGCGGCGGGGCGAGGCGCGGGGGGGCAGTGCGGGCCGTCGCCGCGGGGGCAGGCGGCGCCCCCGGGGGAGCCGGGGCGGCCGGGGGAGCGAGCAGGACGAGGGCGGCGAGGGCGAAGGGGATCGGGAGCGTGCGCATGGCGCGACTCTCCGCCCCGGCCGTTGGAAGGGCGTTGGAGGTGCCGGCCCGGCCTGCGCGATTCAGTACGGCAGCTCGGTCGCCGCCTTCTCGGGCTGGACGAGCCGGTGGCGGTCGCCCTGGCGGCGGACCACCTCGCGCAGCCACTCCTCCGGGTAGCCGCGCTCGGGGTCCTGTCCCTCCTCGGCGACGTAGCCGTCGTTGTGGCGGGTGAAGAGCGCCTCGGCGAGCTCGCGCCAGCGGCGCACCACCTCCTCGCCGTGGGAGACCGAGTAGTCGGTCAGGTAGCGCCGGGCGAGCGCCGGGTCGGTCGCCCAGAGCTCGGCCGCGACCTTCTCGACCGCCGGCTGGAGCGCCAGGAGGTGCCCCTCGAGCTCGCGCTGCACGGCGAGGATCTCGGGCGCCATCACCGAGAACTTGAGGTTCGCGAAGTTGGCGACCAGGTTGAAGACCCACCAGGCCGACTCCCAGCTGAAGCGATCGAGGGCCCCCAGGGTGAAGCTCGGCGGCAGGCGGTCGATGCCGGCGTAGAGCGGCACGTAGCAGGTCGTCCAGGTGTCGTCCACGCCGTACCAGTACACCCCGCCGATCGGGTCGGGGAGCCAGGAGCGGGACTGGGAGACGAAGGAGAAGCCGGTCTGCGGGGTCGAGATCGGCCGCTCCCAGGAGTGCTTCTCCCCGTCCACCTCCCAGGCGATCGGGCGCCAGCGGTTCGGGGTGCCGTACGGGCCGGCGTCGAGGCCGGTCGTCATGTCGTACGGCGTCCCCTCGTAGTGGTCGCGCATGAGCGCCACGACGTCGGCGAGCGCGAGCTTCCGGTCGGGGCGGATCCAGAGCGGGTAGGGAGTGGCCCCGGCCTCGCCGCGGTGGAAGGCGGGGTCGAAGCTCTCGGCCTGCGACGGTGCGGCGCGGCGGAAGATCGACCAGACGCGGGTGGCGGTGTAGCGGCGCGACTGCACGGTGGGGGCGTCGTAGGCGGCGGCGAAATCGAACGGCCGGCCCGCGGCGGGGTCGAAGTAGCCCTTCTCGGCCGCGAAGTCGACGACGTCGGGCGAGTAGCGGGCCCAGTCCGGGTCGGCCGGGGGGAGCTCGCGGATCCGCATCCCGTTGGCGTAGGCGGAGATCGTCCCCTCGGGCAGGCGCAGCGCCACCCAGACCGCGCCTCTGCGGCCCGGCCCCTTGCCGATCATCTCCATCAGCCAGACCTCGTTCGGATCGGCGATGGAGAAGCTCTCGCCGGTCGACTGGTAGCCGTGGGCGGCGACGAGCGAGGTCATCACGTCGATCGCCTCGCGCGCCGTCCGCGCCCGCTCGAGGGCGAGCTGCATGAGGTCGAAGTAGTGGAGGAGGCCGTCGGGATCGGTCAGCTCCTCGCGCCCGGTGGTCGTGGTCTCGCTGATCGCCAGCTGGTGCTCGTTCATGAGCCCGACGACGGCGTAGGTGTGGGCGACCTGGGGGATCTCGCCCCGCACCTTGCCGCCCCAGGAGCGCAACGTCAGCTTCGCCCCCTCCGGGTGGTCGGCGGCATCGCTGCGGCGCAGGCGGGCGTGGAAGCGCCCGTCGCAGGCGTAGGTGATCATCGTCGAGCCGTCGGCCGACGCGCCCTTGGTGACCAGGACGTTGGTGCAGGCGCGGGCGGCCTCCCCCGCCCATCCCGAGAGCGCGACGGTGGCGGCGGCGAGCGCGACCCGTGTGAGCTTCCTCATCGGTGAACCCTCCGCGGGCCAGCGTAGCAGCGGGCCGGCGGGACACGGCCCGCGCCGTTGGGGCCACCCGGACAGGTAGGCCGCTGCTCGGCGTTGGGGTGGGGGGAGATTCCCGGGCGCCGGTGGAGAATGGATCCCGACGGGCGCGGTCGGGTTTGGCGGCGCCCCTTCCGTCAGACGGGCCCCCCAAGGACATCACTTCGAGGTGCAAGCATGAGCGCTAGCCTCCAGGATGCGGTCGCTCCGGTGTGCGAGAGCTTCGGCCGGGACCGCACGCGCCTGCTGGACATCCTGCTCGCGGTCCAGCAGCGGCTCGGCGGGATCGACGACCGCGCGATCGACGCCGTCGCCGCCGAGCTGGCCATCCCCCGCGTGGACGTGGCGGGGGTGGTCTCGTTCTACTCCTTCCTCGCTCCCGGCCCGCGCGGCCGCACGGTGATCCGGCTCTGCAACGACCTGCCGGACCTCATGATGGGCGCGGAGAAGGTCGCCGCGGGGCTCGAGGAGGAGCTCGGGATCCGCTTCGGGGAGACCACCCCCGACGGCCGTTTCACCCTCGAGTGGGCCTCCTGCATCGGGATGTCGGACCAGGCGCCGGCAGCGCTGTTCGACGACGTCGTGGTCCCGAGCCTGACCCCCGGCACCGCCCGCCGGCTGGTCGCCGAGCTGCGCCGGCAGGGCGACGCGGGCGACCTGCGGCGGGTGCTGGTGCGCGAGTACGGCGACGGTGCCAACGCGCACGACCTCGTGCGGGCGTCGGTGAAGAACAACCTGCGCCGGGCCGGCGAGGTGATCTTCGCGCCGATGGAGGCGGGCGCGGGACTGGGCAAGGCGCTCGCCATGAGCCCGGCCGAGGTGATCCGCGAGGTGAAGACCGCGCGCCTGCGCGGCCGCGGCGGCGCCGGCTTCCCGACCGGCATGAAGTGGGAGTTCGTGCGCGCCGCCGACGGGCCGCAGCGCTACCTGATCTGCAACGCCGACGAGGGCGAGCCCGGCACCTTCAAGGACCGCGTGATCCTCACCGAGCGGCCCGACCTCCTCTTCGAGGGGATGACGATCGCCGGCTACGCCATCGGCGCCGCGCACGGGATCCTCTACCTGCGCGGCGAGTACGCCTACCTGCGCGACTACCTCGAGCACGTGCTCGCGGCGCGGCGCGAGAAGGGGCTGCTCGGCAAGGCGGTCTGCGGCAAGGCCGGCTTCTCCTTCGACATCCGGATCCAGATGGGGGCCGGGGCCTACGTCTGCGGCGAGGAGACGGCGCTCATCTCCTCCTGCGAGGGGTTGCGCGGCGACCCGAAGAACCGGCCGCCGTTCCCCGCCCAGCGCGGCTACCTCGGGCACCCGACCTCGGTCAACAACGTCGAGACCCTCTGCTGCGTGCCGCGCATCCTGCAGATGGGCTCCGGCTGGTTCGCGTCGATGGGCTCGCGCCGGAGCACGGGCACGAAGCTGCTCAGCATCTCGGGCGACTGCACCCGGCGCGGCGTCTTCGAGCTGCCGCTCGGCACCACGCTGCGCGAGGTGCTCGCCCAGTGCGGCGGCGAGGACGCGGTGGCGGTGCAGGTCGGCGGCCCGAGCGGCAAGCTCGTCGGGCCGGACGCCTTCGACCGCGAGATCTGCTTCGACGACCTCGCCACCGGCGGCGCCCTCGTGGTCTTCGGGCCCGGGCGCGACCCGCTCTGGGTGGCCTCGCAGTACATGGCCTTCTTCATCCACGAGAGCTGCGGCTACTGCACCCCCTGCCGGGTGGGCAACGTGCTGCTCAAGGAGCGGATCGACCGCATCCTCGCCGGAAACGGCGAGCCGGACGACCTCGACTACCTGGCGCGGCTCGGCGCGAGCGTCAAGACAGCCAGCCGCTGCGGGCTCGGCCAGACCTCGCCGAACCCGGTGCTCAGCACCCTCGAGAACTTCCGCCCGGCCTACGAGGCGCGCCTGAAGCCGCCCGTCGACGGCCGTCAGCCGGGCTTCGACATCGCCGCCAAGCTGGCCGAGTCCCAGCGGCTCACCGGTCGCAAGTCGGTCCACTTCGACGCCTAGCGAGGATCCAGATGAACACCGACGCCATCACCCTCACCATCGACGGCAAGAAGATCGAGGCGCGGCGGGGCGACACCATCCTCGAGGCCGCCGACCGCGCCGGGGTCTACGTGCCTCGGCTCTGCTGGATGAAGGACCTGCTGCCCGCGGGCGGCTGCCGGGTCTGCACGGTCCGGGTCAACGGCCGGCCCCAGGCCGCCTGCACCCAGCCCGTGGCCCCCGGCATGGTGATCGAGAACGACACCGAGGAGCTGCGCGAGCTGCGGCGGGACCTCATCGACATGCTCTTCGTCGAGGGGAACCACTTCTGCATGTTCTGCGAGAAGAGCGGGAACTGCGAGTTGCAGGCGCTCGCCTACCGGTTCGGGATCACCGCCCCGAAGTACCCCTACCTCTTCCCGCAGCGCGGGGTGGACGCCTCGCACCCGGACGTGATGATCGACGGCAACCGCTGCGTCCTCTGCGGCCGCTGCGTGCGCGCCTCGCGCGCACTCGACGGCAAGCACGTCTTCGGCTTCACCGGCCGGGGACCCGGCAAGCGCCTGGCGGTGAACGGCCCGAACCTCGCCGCCACCGACGTGGCCGCTCCCGATCGCGCCGTCGCGGCCTGCCCCACCGGCACGCTGCTCGTCAAGCGGGTCGGCTACAAGGTGCCGGTCGGCCGCCGCCTCTACGACCACTCGCCCATCGGCTCGGAGATCGAGCCGCAGACCCCGGGGAAGTGAGGAGCCCGTCATGGCCAAGCCCAAGGTAGCGACCACCTCCCTCTGCGGCTGCTTCGGCTGCCACATGTCGCTGCTCGACATCGACGACCGCATCCTGCAGCTCGTGGAGCTGGTCGATTTCGACCGCTCGCCGATCAACGACATCAAGGAGATCGAGGGCCAGGTCGACATCGGTCTCATCGAAGGCGGCTGCTGCAACGAGGAGAACCTCAAGGTGCTGCACGAGTTCCGGCGGCACTGCAAGATCCTGATCTCGGTCGGCGACTGCGCCATCAACGGCGGCATCCCGGCGTTGCGCAACATGGTGCCCCTCGAGGAGTGCTACCGGGAGGCGTACCTGAACGGTCCGACGGTGGTCAACCCGGCCGGAAAGGTGCCGGACGATCCCGAGATCCCGCTGCTCCTCGACAAGGTCTACCCCTGTCACGAAGCGGTGAAGATCGACTACCACCTGCCGGGCTGCCCGCCCTCGGCGGACACCCTCTGGGCGGCGCTGGTCGCCCTGCTCAACGGCAAGGCCCCCGAGCTGCCCTACGAGCTCGTGAAGTACGACTGAGGCGGAGAGGAGAGACGACCATGGTCAGCGCCAACACCCGGCGGATCGTCATCGAGCCGGTCACGCGCGTCGAGGGACACGGCAAGGTCACGATCCTCCTCGACGAGCAGAATCGAGTCGAGCAGGCGCGGCTCCACATCGTGGAGTTCCGCGGCTTCGAGCGCTTCATCCAGGGGCGCCCGTTCTGGGAGCTCCCGGTGCTGGTGCAGCGCCTCTGCGGCATCTGCCCGGTGAGCCACCACCTCTGCGCCGCCAAGACGGTGGACGGGATCCTCGGCATCGACCGGCTCACCCCCACCGGCGAGAAGATGCGCCGCCTCATGCACTACGGGCAGATGTTCCAGTCCCACGCCCTTCACTTCTTCCACCTCGCCTCGCCCGACCTGCTCTTCGGCTTCGACGCGCCGGTGGCCCGGCGCAACGTCATCGGCGTCATCGCCGAGCACCCGGACCTCGCGGTGCAGGGCGTGATGATGCGCAAGTTCGGCCAGGAGATCATCAAGGCCACGGCCGGCAAGAAGGTCCACGGCACCGGCGCCATCCCGGGCGGGATCAACAAGAACCTGTCCATCGAAGAGCGCGACACGCTGCTCGCCGAGATGGCGCAGATGCTGGAGTGGAGCCGCAAGGCAGTGGCGATCGCGCGCGAGTACACGCTGCGGAATCTCGCCACGGTCTCCGGCTTCGCCGCCTTCGACTCGAACCACCTCTCGATCGTGCGCGCCGACGGCGCGATGGACCTCTACGACGGCAACCTGCGGGCGATCAACGCCTCCGGCGGCAAGATCGTCGACCAGGTCTCCCCGCTCGACTACCTCTCGGTGATCGGCGAGGCGGTGCGGCCCTGGTCTTACATGCCGGTCCCGTTCCGGCGCCAGCCCGGCCCCGAGGCGGGCTGGTACCGGGTGGGGCCGCTGGCGCGCGTCAACGCCTGCGACTTCATCGACACGCCGGAGGCCGAGGCGGCACGCAAGGAGTTCCTGGGCCTGACCGAGGGGCGCCCGAACAACCTCACCATGGCCTATCACTGGGCGCGAATGATCGAGCTGCTCCACTCCGCCGAGGTGATCCAGCGGCTGCTCGAGGATGCGGACCTCCAGGGCGACGATCTGGTGGCGCCGCGCGGCGAGCGCCGCGGCGAGTACGTGGCGATGCTCGAGGCGCCGCGCGGCACGCTGACCCACCACTACCGGGTGGACGAGAACGACCAGGTGACGATGGCGAACCTGATCGTCTCGACCACCTGCAACAACGAGCCGATGAACCGCGCCGTCCAGGCGATCGCCGAGCAGCACCTCTCCGGCCGGCCGGAGATCACCGAGGGGATGCTCAACCACATCGAGGTCGGCATCCGCGCCTACGACCCCTGCCTCTCCTGCGCCACGCACGCGCTCGGGCAGATGCCGCTCGAGGTGACGCTGGTCGCCGCCGACGGCGAGGTGGTCGACCGCCGGGCGAGGTGACGATGGCCGACGGCGCCACGCTGGTGCTCGGCTGGGGGAACCCGAGCCGCGGCGACGACGGGCTGGGGCCCGCCTTCGCCGACGGCGTGGCGGCGCTGGCGCTGCCGGCGGTGGAGGCGGAGGCCCCCTACCAGCTCGAAGTGGAGTACGCCGCCGAGGTGGCGCGCTACGCCCGCGTGCTCTTCGTCGACGCCGACCGCGCCGGACCGGCCCCGTTCCGGATCGAGCGCCTCGCGCCCGCCGCCGCGGCGCCGTCGTTCAGCAGCCACAGCGTCGCTCCGGGCGCGGTGCTGGCGCTCGCCCGCGACCTGTTCGGGGCGCTGCCGGAGGCCTGGCTCCTCGGCATCCGGGGCTACGAGTTCGACGACTTCCGCGAGGAGCTGTCGGCGGAGGCGCGCGCCAATCTCGAGGCGGCGCTCGGCTACGCGCGAGCGGCGCTCGCCGCTGGCCATTTCGAGGAGCCCGCCGCGCGGCTCCCCGTCCGCAGCACGCCATGATCCTGGAGACACCGAGAGGGTGACCATGTCCGAGACCAAGCCGC
>JAHDVN010000095.1:8313-11205 GCA_023384635.1 Thermoanaerobaculia bacterium | reverse complement strand
GCTCGATCGGGTCCGTAGAAGTGACCCCTGGAATTCCAAGGTTCGGACGCACGCTCGCCGTGAGAAGAAGCGTGAGGTCCAGCCCGGGCGCTGCTCGGGTCATTGCGGCGAAAGCCCCTTGTCCGCCTTTAGGTGCACTCGCAGCAGCTCCGCGACCCGTACATCCACCACCAACCGAAACCAGAACGCCTGCAGGAAGTGGAAGAGCGAGCCCCGGGCGCCGTCGAGGAAGCCCAGGAGGAGGAAGTAGCGGTAGCCGAAGTAGAGGAACGGGCGCACGAAGAGCGGCAGCGAGTACCAGATGCGCTTGAGCCAGAGCACCCGCTCGTCGGCGTGGCCGAAGAGGCGCGGCTTCGCCTTGAACCCGAACCCTGCCTGCTGCCGGCGGCGGTGCTCCTCCTGCGCGAACGCCTCGGCGTAGCGCAGGTGCTTCTCGAGGTAGAAGAGGATCGCGTCCTCCTTGCGGTTCCACTCGTCGAGGTGGCCGCGGAGGCGCCCCACCCGCCCACGCACGTAGACCCGCGTGTCCTGCTCCACCGGGTCGAGAGCCGAGACCGAGCGGCGGAAGAGCTTGAGCAGCCGCTTGCTCCCGTAGCCGCCGAAGCGGATCGGCTTGCCGCGGAAGATCTGCCGGCGGAGGATGAAGTAGCCGTCGCAGGGGATCGAGCCACCCGCGAAGAGCCCCTCGAGCTCGCGCCGGAGCGCCGGCGTCACCGCCTGGTCGGCCTCGAGGATCAGCACCCACTCGTTGCGGAGCGGCAGGTTCTCGAGCCCCCACTGGAAGATCCACGGGATGATCCGCGAGTGGTCGTAGGCGAGGTTCACGACGTCATCGGCGTAGCGCCGGGCGATCTCGACCGTGCCGTCCGTGCTCTCCGAGTCGAGGACGAAGAGCTGGTCCACCCAGCCGGCGACGCTCGCGAGCGTGCGCTCGAGGTTCGCCTCCTCGTTGCGCGTCGTCACGAGGACGCAGAGAGGCAGACGCTCGCCGCTCACCGCCGGATCCCCCGCACGCTCTCCGCCATCTCCCGCAGCTCCCTCCAAGTCGCCTCGTACCCCCACTCCGGCAACACCCGCGCGCTCGCCGCCGCCACCCGCTCGGGCGGCAGGGCCAGGGCCGTCTCGATCGCGCCGGCCAGCTCCGCCGCATCCCCGGCGGCCGCGACCGCGCCATTCTCCCCCGGGACGACGAGATCGTGCGCCGCGCCGACCCCGGTGGAGGCGACCACCGGCAGGCCGCAGGCGAGCGCCTCGGCCACCGAGACCCCCCACCGCTCCTCGCGCGCCGGATGCACGAAGAGGTCCGCGGCGGCGTACCAGGCCGGGAGCTCGGGGTAGGGGACGTAGCCCGGCAGGCGCACGCGGTCGAGCCCCCGTTCGGCGATCCAGCCGGCGAGCGCCGCCCGCTGCGGCCCCTCGCCAGCCAGCACCCACCAGAGGTCCTCGCGCTCCAGCCGCTCGCGCGCGGCGAGCAGGTCGCCCGGCGACTCGCGCGGGTGGAGCTTCGAGAGCGCGAGGAGCATCCGCGCCTGCGGCGGCACCCCCAGCCGGGCGCGCAGCTCGGCCCGGCGCGGGCGCGCCGCCGCCGCCCCGGCCGCGAACCGGGCGTGGTCCACGGCGTAGGGGAAGCGGCCGATCCGTCCGGGCGCGATCCCCTGCGCCAGCACGTAGCGCCTCGCAAGCGAGCCGGTGACGAGGAAGCGGTCGAAGAGGCGGCCGAGGAACTGGCGCACGAAGAGGCTGCGGGCAAGGCGCCGGTGCCAGGGCTCGGGCACCGACACCGAGTCGAGGCGGAGCGCCGTGGGGATCCCCGCCCGCCGCGCGAGCCACGCCGCCCGGCGGTACTCCGGTCGGGTGTAGCCGTTGACGACGAGAAGATCCACCGCGCCCGGAGCGAGGCGCTCGCGGAGCCACGCCGCGCGCCCCTCCATCGGCACGATCGCGCTCGGGCAGCCCCCGAGAAGGTCGAAGCCCCAGTCCACGGCGCGCCCGAGCTCCGGGTCGTGAACCGGCGCGGCCGCCCCGGGCTCGGAGTACCAGACCTCGAGCGCCGGTCCGCCGGCCACCGCGGCGAAGCGGTAGAACGGCACCTCGAACTGCGTCGGGCGGGCGACGAGGAAGACGATCCTCATCGCGGCCTCATCCTCTTCCGGCGGGCGAGGATGGTCTCGTACACCTCTTCCATGCGCGCCGCCACCGCCGGCCAGGAGAAGACCTCGCGCGCCATCCGGATCCCGGCCTCGCCCATCTCCCGCCTCCGCTCCCCGTCGGCGAGCACGCGCACGAGCGTCCGCTCCCAGAGCTCGGGGTCCGCCGGGACGAGGACGCCGCAGTCCGCCTCGACGATCGCCCCGGCCAGCCCGACCTCCGGCGTGACGGCCGCCGGCACGCCCCGCGCGAGCGCCTCGAGCGCGGCATTGCCGAAGTTCTCCGAGTGGGAGGGGAGCACGAAGAGCGTCGCGCCGCGCAGGAGCGCCTCCTTGTCGTCCCCCGCCACCGGGCCGAGGAAGAGGACCCGGTCCGCGACCCCGGCGGCGCGCGCGAGCAGCGCGAGGCGCGCGCTCTCGCCCCCCTCGTCCGGCCCGGCGACGGCGAGGGTCACGCCGTCGAGCCGCGCCAGCGCCGGGAGCAGGCGGTCGAGGCCCTTCTTCCAGCTCACCCGCCCGAGATGGAGAAGGAACGGCTGGCGCGCGAGCGCCGCCGCCACGGCCGGCGACGGGGCCGGCTCGGACGCGAGATCCGGGAGGTCCACGCCGTTCGGAACGACCTCCACTCTCGGCAGGCCGCGCACGAGGTGGATCGCCTCCCCTGCCTCGAGATCCGAGGTCGCCGCGATCACGTCCGCCCGCCGGAGCATCCGGCGCCCCTCGAGCGCCAGCCAGAGGCGCTTCC
>JAHDVN010000095.1:0-8303 GCA_023384635.1 Thermoanaerobaculia bacterium | reverse complement strand
CGAAGAGGTTCGGCACCAGCATCCCCCGCGGCGAAACGACGTAGGGAATCCCCGCCCGGCGGGCGGCCCGCGCCGCCGCGCTCGGGGGCCAGAGGAAGACCGAGTGGACGTGGAGGAGGTCGGAATCAGCAAGCGCCGCGGGAAACTGCCTCTTCATCCCCGGCGAGCGCGCGAGGCGCGCGGGGGGAGCGACCGGGAAGTAGCGCACCTCGACGCCGTCCACGTCGACGGGCTCGTCCACCGGCACGGGCATCGTCTCCGGGCCGTTGCGGTTGGTGGTGAGGACGCACACCGCGTGGCCCCGTGCCACGAGCTCCCGGGCGAGGCCGTGCACCGAGGCGATCGGCCCGCCGTGCCGCCAGGCGGGCAGGTAGGTGGGGACGACGTGTAGGAGCCTCACCCGCGCCCCCGCTCCAGGAGCCCGGCGACGAGCGCGGCGTATCGCTCGTGGTACGCCTCCCAGGTGGCGCGCGCCGCGGAGCGGCGGCAGGCCGGCTCCATTCCCCGCAGCTCATCGGGGTGCCCCGCGCACCAACTCATTCGCGCGGCGAGGGCCGCCACGTCCTCGACGGGCACGACCCAGCCGTTCCCACCCTCCTCCACCAGCTCCTTCGCCCCCACCATCTCCGAGACGATCACCGGCACCCCGGCGGCGAGCGCCTCGGCCACGACCATGCCGTAGGAGTCGTTGCGCGACGGGAGCACGAGGACGTTCGCCGCCGCGAGCTCCTCCGCCCAGCCCGCCTGCGGCAGCGGGCCGGTGGCCGACCAGCTGCCAGCCGGCAGCGACTCCGCGAGATGCCCGAGCTCGCCGCGCGGCCCCACGTGGCGCAGGTGAACGCCCGGGTGCTCCCGCGCGACCTGCGCGAACGCCGCTACCAGCAGGTCGAACGCCTTGCGGCGGATCGCCGCGCCGCCGAAGAGGAACCGGACCGGTGAGTCTGCCGGCACGCGCCGCTCGACTCTGCCGAAGAGGGCGAGATCGGCCCCGAGTGGCACGGCGTGCACCTTGTCGGCGGGCACGCCGCCGTCCACGTACGTCTGCCGCGCCAGCTCCGAGACCGTGAGCACGTGGTCCGCCAGCGCGAGCTCGGCCTCCTTCACCGCCACGATCCGCCGGTGGAGCGACGGCGTCTCGGAGAAGCCGTGGAGGCGGTCCTGGGCTGCGTGGTGGAGCGAAGGAGCATCCAGAAGGGTGACCCGCCTGAGCCGCCGCGCCTCGCGGAAGAGGGCGAGGGCCGAGATCTCGCAGGCGACGACGGCGGCCGAATCCACCGCCGCGAGCCGCCGCGCCATCGCCCGGTCGAAGAGCCGGCAGGCGGCGAAGTCCACGCGCTCCGCGAGCCCCCGGGGCCGGAGCCGGTTCCCGATCTGCCGCAGGCCCGGGACCCAGGGGAAGGCCCGGGCCGGCGCGGGCGGCAGCGGCACGGGCGCGTAGCGAACGAAGCGGTTCCAGAGCCGATGCGGAGCGACGCCCCGATGCTCAGCGAGTGACGGCACCCCGGCCCAGTAACCGGCGAGCAGGCCGGCCTTCTCGAGCGCCACGGCCGCCTGGTGGGAGTGCTGCCGGCCGGGGTGGGTGACGAGGGCCCGGGGAGAGTCGCTCATCGCGCGACCGCCCCGCGAACGGGTTCCCGGCCCGAGGGACCGGGCGGCGCGGCCTGCGCCGCCCGGTGCGCCATCCAGCGGGCGATCGCCTGCTCGCGGTCGAGCCGCAGCACGAGCATCAGGAGGCCACCGAAGAACCAGTAGAGGACGCCACCCGTCACGTTGAAGACGACGCCGCCCATGGTGTGGGCGAGGAAGAGCAGGGCGCACGACGTGGCCACCACCCTGTGGAAGCTCGAACGCAGGCGGAAGACGGCACGGAGCCCCGCCACGACGAGACCGATGCGGGCGAGGAAGATGAGAAACCAGCCGAGGATGCCGAGCTCGAGCATGATCTTCGAAGGCTCGGCCTCCTGGTGGAGACCCCGGAGCCAGCTGTATGGGGCAACCCCTTTGGTCACCGCCTCGGCGGTCTGATGGCTCGCGCCGATTCCGAGGCCGAGGAAGCCGACCTCTCCGGCCAACTCGAAGGGCGCCACGAACGGCCCCACGATCCGTGCGAGGACGTCCTGCGAACCGCGTGCCCGGCCCACAAACGCCTCGACTGCGTCCGCGCCCACGAAGTTGACCAGGGCGAGCACCACCCCGGCGCCGAGGAGGAAGCGTCCGAGCGCCGGGATGCCTCCCTCTCTCGCCACGCCAAGCACCCAGTAGAGCGGAAACAGGACCGCCAGAAGGATGAAGGGTCCGCGGGAGCCGGTCATCAACATGCTCGCGAGAACCATCGCGAGAGCGGTGTAGACCCAGAGGTTGTCCCGGAACCGCCAACGGCCGAGGGCGAGGAACGCGAGGGCGAGGAGCGCCGCGACCAGAAGGTAGGTCGTAAATCCGCTGATGAAGGAGAACGTCCCCGTGACCCGCACCTGGGCCGACGAGCCGAACGTCACGATCCCCCCGCCGCCCGCCACGACAGCTCCGCTGCCTCGTGGCGCGTAGGTATTGATCCAGCTCCCGGGCGGGCTCTCGAACTGTGCTGCCGCGAGAAGGCCCACCGGAATGGCGAGCAGCAGGTAGCGGCGCAGGAACTGATAGAGGTCGCGGTCGTCGCTGAACGCCGCCGGGACCACCCAGAGGAGCGGGAGGTAGAGGAAGTACGCCTTCCAGCCGAGGAGGCCGACGAGCACATTGGGGAGGTTCGGATTGAAAATCTGAAAGAGGCCGAAGAGGGCGGCCACTCCGAGCGAGCCCGCAACCAACCCCGGAACCGCGGGACGCAGCGGCTGCCTGCGTTGGCGCCGGAGAAAGCCACCGTAGACACCGAGAAGAAGGAGGTCCTTGAGAAAATAGAGGTAATCTGAAGCTCCGGGGAAGACCCACTTGCGTAGCGCCCCCTCGAACACAAGGAGGACAAGGACCGCTCGCAGTCCCTGGCGCCAGTTTCGGAACGCCCAGAGGGCGGCCGCGACTGCGAGGGCGAGAACGGCCGCCCGTTCTATCACCCGCCGCTCCTCCTCGCCCCTCCTGTCCTCTGCTCCACCACCGTCCGCATTTCCCGGCGGTATGCCTCGGCCTGCTCTCGCGCCGAGTGCGCCGCTAGGTGCGAAGGGGCCCCGGCGAGCAGGCGCTCGCGCAGCCTGGGCGCCTGGAGGGCCCGCTGCAGGGCACCGGCGAGCGCCGAGGCATCGCCGTTCGGGAAGGTCAATCCGCAGGGGCCGATCGCATCAGCGAGCCCGCCCCCCTCCGAGCCCACTACGATGCAGCCGCAGGCGATCCCCTCCAGGGCCACGATCCCGAACGGCTCGTCGTACTTGGAGGGGACCACCAGCACCGCGTGTGCGTTCAGCTCAGCCACCAGATTCTCATCCACAAGGGGCCCGCGCCAAGCGAGCTGCTCGTCAAGGCCGAGCCGGGACGCCTGCTCGCGCAACCGCGTCTCCTCCGGCCCGGAGCCCACGATCGTCAACGGTGGAGCCAAGCCCTCCCCCCTTAGGATCGCCAGAGCGTCGAGCAGCACGTCCACCCCTTTGTCGGAGACGAGGCGGCCAAGGAAGATCAGGCTCTCTGTCCGAATCACATCTTCCAGGCGGCGGAAGAGTTGGTCGCGATAGGCGTTCGGGATCACAGCAGACGGTACGCCCAGGTCATCTGCCATCGCCTGGCTCACGGCGATCGAGCGGTCAGCGAACCGCAGGAGAAAGCGCTTCAGCTCGTCTTTCCAGATTCGCCGTCCATCCGGCCGGCAATACCAACTGTGGTGGGAAACCACCCAAGGTCGGCGCACAACCAACAGCGGCCAGAGGCCGCGCAGGCTCACGTTCGCCTGGTGGAAGACCTCGCACCAACGCACCCAGCGAAGGAGCTCCCTAGGCCCCGGGGACCGCACGATGTGGTACGGCGCTCCCTCGTCGCCATTCCCCGGTGTCGTGGTCGCCACGGTCACCTCGTCGCCGAGAGTCACGAGGCCCTCCGCAATGGTGGCCATGTTGATCTCGAGACCACCGAGGCCCGGGAGGAATGCGGGCGAGTAGATCAGGACGCGCACGGGGCGAGGAGTCTCCGATGGAGCTTGACGTGGCGGGCGAGGGAGTGGCTTGCGTAGTGGCCCTGGGCCCCAGCGGCGACCTCGCGGGGGCCTGCCTCCCCTGGCGCCCTACCCCATGCCGGTAACCAGCGCACGCCTTCGCCCTCCGCACCTTCGCGCCTGCCACTCGGCCAACCAATAACGGGGCACAAGCCGTGCGCCTCGTAGGCCGCGAGAATCGACGACTTCCCGAGTAGGTGGGGGGGATAGGCGACGAAGCCGAAGCGTGACGAGCCGAGCAGCCGGCCCACCTCTGCCGCCGGACGATGTCCCAGGGCACTCACCGGGACACCGAAGAGCGACTCCGGTGCAGCAACGCGCATCCCGATGTCGATGACCTCCTCCACGCGCAGCGCCTCGGCGACCCTCGACAACTGGTCGCGAGTCCGGCGGTAGGCGCGCTCCCGAACTCCTGAGGATCCAAAGACAATCATGCAAGGCGTGCGGACCTCCCACGGTCGAGTCTCTTCGGGCTCACCTATCGTTGAAAAGACGGGCAGCACGTGGATGCGCTCCGCTGGTATCCAGCGGCGAAGAATCGCAGCGAACGGCTCGTTGCTTGTCACGCAGGCATCGCTCGCCAATGCTACCCGCCGGGCGAGATACCGCTGTACCGGCGACAACCAGAACGAGCTCCGCCACGGAGGGCCAAAAGCAAAGACTTCGTGAAACACGGTGACGAGCGAGGCGATCCTTCCGCCCTCCCGGGCGCCAGCCACCTGCCCGACGAGACCCGCGGGGCATCCCCGCGGAGTGAACCCGTAGTTTGCGTAGTGAAACTCGACCCGCCCTCGCGGCCCCGCTGCGCGCAGCGAGCGCGCGACAGCCCGCTGCCCCGGGGCGGTTCCCTCGATCTGAAGCCACTCGGCACCTTCAAGGCGAGCGGCAAATGCAGCGGCAAAGGCACAGACCCCACCTTCTGCCCCAGCCGCCGCGGGCGAAATGATCAACACCCTGCTCACCGACCCCTCGACCTCACCCCTCCTGATGTGCCCCGGTGCTGGCCCAACCATGTCGAATAGAGCAACTCGATCCGGTCGATCGCTTTGTCCCAACGCAGTTGCTGGACCCGCCGTTGGCCTGCCGCCGCGATGCGCCGCATGCGCTCCGGGCTGGCCAGCAGGGCTGCCAACGTCTCCTCGAGACACTTCGCCGAGACCTCGCCGAGAAGCTCCGCTTCGATCCCGTCCTCGAGACACGCGGGGAACCCGACGCGGGAGGCCACGAGAGCGCAGCCACAGGCCATCGACTCCGCCGCCACGAGGCCGAAGCTCTCGTAGATCGACGGCATCACAAGGACTCGCAGCTTCGCGTACTCCTTGCGCAGCGCTACATTGCGCTCTCGCGGTGAGATCGCAGTCACCCTCTCGCGCACATCGGTCGGGAATGCCGCCCTGACCATGTCGCCACCGCCCACGCCGAGGAGAACAAACCGCCACTCCGGGCAGCGGCGCAGCACTTCGGGCACCGCTTGCTCCAAGAGATCTGCACCCTTACGAGGCGACCAACTCCCACAGAACCCGAAGAGACGCTCTCGCTCAGCCGTAGTCTCTTGGCCCAGGTACTCGTCTGGCAGGGGGTTGTCGATCCACGTCATCCTGGGCTCGCTGGCCAAGCTCCTCTGAATAGCCCACGAGCAGTCCCACTCGCTTACCGTGACGACCCCGTCCGCCCGCGACAGGACCTTCGCGTAGCGTCTCTCGGCACCAAAGCCAACGGCCTGTCTTCCACGCGGCCAGACACTCGACTGAATCGCTTGTCGCCACCGCTCTCCGTAGTGGGGCTCAAGTCCGTTGGATCGCAGGACGACGAGTGGACGGCCCGGGCCCATGCGCAGGAGGAGCTCGGCTGCTAACCAGGAGGATCCTCCGAACAGCTCCACGACCTCCCACTCTCGCGATTGCACTTCTGCGAGAGCCGCGCGCGCCATGCCCAGCACCTGTCTCGGGAGGACCGCCCGGCCCCGCATTACCCCGTGTCCGGGCTCGAAGTGCTCCGGCCCCAGTAGCTCGACCTCGTGCCCCCGCGCGCGCAAACCCTCCGCGAACCCCAGCACGATGTAGCCAGAGCCGAGGCTCGGGTCCAATGGAACGTTCGATAGCGTCAGGATGCGGAGCGGCGCCGTCACGCTCTGCTTCTTCTCGACCCGGGCCGGCGCAGCCCCTTGCGCGCCGACGGCAAGTGACTCATGACTGCATCCTCGTACTCGCTCGCGATCCGCCCCCAGTCGAAGCACTCCCAGTAGCTCTCCATCAGCTCCACTGCCAAACCTCCTGCCAGCTTGACCGGTGGCGGTAGCGGGTGCAAGCCCCGCACAACGTGGGGCGCCACGTCTGGAGCACAGCCGGCGTCGGTAGCGAAAACAGGCATGCCGGACTCGAGCATCTCCTGTACGCTGAGTCCCCAACCCTCGACTTCGCTCGTGAAGAGCCCGGCATCGTGTGCTGCGAGCAGGGCCGGCAGCTCGCTTCGCACAAAGGACGGGATCACCTGCAGGCGTCCGGTCGCCTGCCAACTTGCGTCCAACTCTCCATGCGGCACGTTCCCGCAACCAGCCACCGTCACGCAGTCGGAGGTCTCCTGCATCCTCTGCTGGAGGAGTCTCTTCAGCTCGGCAACCCCCTTATGGGAGACCCAACGGCCGATCCACAACCATCGCAGAGGAGCCTGATTCGGCTGCGGTCGTCGGGCCGCCGCGACGGCTCTCAACGATGGCCGCTCTCCCGGCGATGGCGCCGTATAGTAGGAATGAAGCCGCCGACGCAGCCCGGGGAACTTGTCTCTCATCCACTCAAGCTCGCGACTCCCAAGACAGAGCGCAAGGCCGGCCCGGCGCCAACCTGCGCCAAGAGCTGCGCGAAGTGGGATCGACGCCAACCAGTACACCACGGCTCGAGGTACTCTCCTAAGCCCTTGCGACCAAGCGGTGCGAAGAGAAGATCGCAAGTAGAGGAAGTCCGGCTGGATACTCCTGCCGACGACAAGCGGTGCTGCATCCTGCACTACCGTCGAGATGGAGATCGGCGGCACGTCGATCACATCGAAGCTCGCAGCGGCCGCCAGGAAACGTTCGAGGGCGAGTCGCTGAAGCAGCCAGTGATTCCAGCCGAGCCGCCCCGGGGCCAGTGGCTCTGGTGACCAAGCAACGGCGTCGTGCCCCCGCTCAGCGAGCGCATTTCTGAAGTCGAGAGCTGTCTGTGCAGCCCCGGCTCCACGGTTCAACGGCGGGTGGCTCACGATGAGAATGCGAAGCGGCTTCACCAACGGCTCAACTGGTCCCAGCGGAATCACAGGCTGCCATCCAGCGCTCCGCCACTGAAGCCCACGAGAAGCTGTCTTCCACTCGACGCCTCGCAGCGTCCGAGACCATCTCGTAGGCGGTTGGTTCCGATCGAATCCCGCTGACCGCTGCATGGATTGCGGCAGCATCGTTCGGCGCCACGAGGTACCCGGTCTCCCCGTCGACGACGATTTCTGGCAACGAGGCCGCCCGAGACGCAATCACCGGGCAACCGCAGGCCATCGCCTCGATCAAAGCGAGACCGAAGAGCTCGGCTACACCAGCCTCGCCGTGCTTGTCGACGGGCGTCGGGTGTACCAGCGCCATGGCCCGCTGGAGGCGGGCGATCACCTCCTCGTCCGAGAGCCCGTGGAGGAACTCCACCCGTTTTCCGGCGGCAAGCTCTCTGAGCTTCTCGAGATACGCCATGTCACCTACCGGGCCGATCACTTCGAGCGGCACATCCTCCGGCAGCCCTTCGATCAAGAAGTGGATCCCCTTGTGCGGCAGTATCCGGCCTAGAAACACGACCGACCCGTCGTGCTCGGGGCGCGGGCGCATCGCGTACTTCTCAGTGTCTACCCCGCCGTACAGGATAGCGAACGGTCGCTCGCGGCCCGGGAGGCTCCTCGCCGCGTACTTCGAGATCGGCAGGTGCATGTCAACCCAGCGCGACTGGTCGACCTGGTAGCCGGGAGTCCAGCCGCCGCCGCCGAGGTCGGTCACGAAGACCCGGCTCCCCTGCCGGTGCCCGAGCCAGCAGGCGAGGAAGGTCGGAAGCGTGTAGTACTGAAAGCTGTGCACCACGTCGGCCCCGCGCAGCTCGCGCGCGAGGCGGGGGGAGAACGGCGTCATCCGGTCCCGCGTCCAGCTCCGGAGGATGACCCGCTCGAG
>JAHDVN010000566.1 GCA_023384635.1 Thermoanaerobaculia bacterium | reverse complement strand
GGAGGTGGAGGAAGGCGGCGCGGGAGGGCGGGCTCTTGGAGAGCCAGCGCCAGAAGCGGAAGAGCCGGTCGTCGGCCGCCAGCCCGTCGCCGTGCACCGCCAGGCAGCGGCGCCCGCCGGCCTCGAAGGCGACCTCCCGGGCGAAGCGGTCGAAGAGCGGCGCGTAGCGCGTCCCCGGGAGGAAGAAGTCCCGGTTCCCCTCCACGTACTCCACCCGCACCCCCCGCTGACGCAGCTGCGCGAGACAGGGGGCGAAGGCGGCGATCTCCTCCGTCTCGTACTTCTCGTGGCCGACCCAGAGGTGGAAGATGTCGCCGAGGAGCACGAGGCGGCCGGCGCGGCCGGGCAGCGTCGAGAGCTGGGCGATCAGCGCCGCCGCCGGCCCCCCGGGCCCGCCGAGGTGGGCATCGGCCACGAGCGCTGTCGCCGCCGCCGGCATCGCTCAGACGATGGTCATGCGCGGGCGCAGGGCGAGCTGCTTGTCGACCTCCGTCGCCACCGCTTCGGCGACGCGGCGGAAGGCCGCGGCGTGGGGGCCGTCCGGGTGAGCCACGGAGATCGGCACCCCGGCGTCGCCCCCCTCGACGATCGCCGGGTCGAGCGGGATCGAGCCGAGGAACGGGCAGCCGAGCAGCTCGGCGGTGCGCTGCCCCCCGCCGCGCTTGAAGATGTCGGTCTCCTGGCCGCAGTGCGGGCAGACGAAGGTGGCCATGTTCTCGACGATGCCGGCCACCGGCACGCTCACCTTGCGGAACATCGCCAGCCCCTTGCGGGCGTCGATGAGCGCCACGTCCTGCGGCGTGGTGACGATCACGGCGGCGGCGAGGGGGATCTTCTGGGTGACGGTGAGCTGGGCGTCGCCGGTGCCCGGCGGCAGGTCGATCACCAGGTAGTCGAGCTCGCCCCACTCCACGTCCCCGAGCAGCTGCTCGATCGCCTTCATCACCATCGGACCGCGCCAGATCACCGGCGTGTCGGTCTCGAGGATGACGCCGAGCGACATCACCTTCACCCCGTGCCGCTCGAACGGCAGGATGCGGTCCCCGATCACCACCGGCCGCTCCTCGATACCGAACATCATCGGCATCGAGGGGCCGTAGATGTCGGCGTCGAGGACCCCCACCCGGTGCCCGAGCTTGGCGAGGCTCACCGCCAGGTTCGCGGTCACCGTCGACTTGCCGACGCCGCCCTTGCCGCTCGCCACCGCCACCACCGCCCGGACCTCGGGGATCAGGTTCGGGTCCTGCGCCGTCGGCTGCGAGCCCGGCTGGCCGGCCGGCGGCGCCTGCACCCGCACCTCGACCGCGGCCGCCGCCACCCCCGGCACCGCGAGGCAGGCGCGCTCGGCGTCGGCGCGGATCTGCGCCGCCGCCTCCGGGTTGCCGGTGGTCAACTGGATCTCGACCTCGGCGCGATCGCCCGCCAGACGGACGGTGCGCACGAAGCCGAACGAGACGATGTCCCGGCTCATGCCGGGGAAACGGACGCCGCGCAGGGCGTCCCAGAGGGGCTGTTCGCGATCCTGGCTCATGGCGCGGA
>JAHDVN010000565.1 GCA_023384635.1 Thermoanaerobaculia bacterium | reverse complement strand
CTCGAAAAAGACTCTGAATTCATCTATACCAAGCCTTTGTCCATAATGTTTTACAGAACCAAATCCTGTAGTTGGATCAAAAGCTGCCTCTGCTGTGACTACCAATTCATTTTGCCTAACGTAATCAGATAATTCTTCGACAGCATTCTCGCCTAGATCATTAAAAGTGACCGTAATCCGAATTGGTTTGGTGATGTCTTTGCAGAAATAATCTTCGTCTTCAAGATTGTTTGGGTCGAAAGAGGATGAATCTTTGAAGAAAACATTGAGCGCTGCCAATACAGAAGATTTTCCTGCTCCATTTGGACCCACAAAGCAGGAATATTTATTCAAAGATACGGTTTCATCTTTAAAGCTGCGAAAGTTTTCAATACGTATTGATTTGATTTTCATCTTAAACTCCACCTAATAACAAACAATTCCTGGCTACCTGACTTTTGTTCAAGTCGCTTACTAACTTCGTCCAACAAGCTGTCTTTCTGTTTTTCCAATTCTTTGCTGGCGGCATCGTAATTTCGCCAGGCTTCATCCCGCTTGGTCTCAAGTTTCCGTAAAGCCTGTTGCTTTGCCAATTTTTCAGGCAGGTTGGGTGCAAGGCGGGCAGCTTTTCTGGTCTCCTTGATCGTCTCATCGAGCTCGTCCAATTCGACTTGTAAGGACTTGCGGCGATCCTCCGCCCAGCGGTCAAGCTTGTCAATTTCAACCTCAAACCAGTTGGCATTTCGTTGGGTCAACTCTTCGAGCAAAGTGTTCTGCTTGATCGTCTGCAATTCAACCAGTTTGGACTCGACTTCGGCAGGAATGGTAACTTGGTCATCTGAAATACAAGGCAGGTCAAAGAAGCGCTGGATTTGCTTTTCATCCAATGCTCCGCCGTTATCGGTGAAACCAGACAACACCAAATAATCTTCCGTTTCCAAAGCGCTTACCGAATAAAGACCGCACATCAACCAGCCCGATTTACCGTTCAACGAATCCAGAATGGCAATTCGCTTCCCGCTGTTCGAATAATCGAACGTCAATTCACGCGGCGGCGTTGGCAGGCTTTTCGCTTGTTCCAGGAGGCGTTGTGCCAGCGGATGCCCGACCCGATAGGTATTTACCTCTTCCACATGTTTTCCCATACGATACGGACCTGGGTGGATCGTTTCGCCAGGGAAGGGGTTTGTGTGGAGAGTGAAACTGTATCCATGCTCGTTGAAGTGAGCATAATCCTTCAGAAGTGAACGGGTCAACAGCCAGAGTTGTTGATTGAAACGATCCAGATAATCGTTGCTCTGAATGCGGACTTTCTCGACGACTTCCTGATCGAAGTTGTTGAGTAATTTCTCACGGGCGTCCTTTTGCCCTTCGGTGATCTCCGCCTCCAACTCCCTTTGAAGCTGATCGAACTCAAATTGAATTTGCTCCACGCTGCGGCATTTCTGGTAGATCTCCGCGATGCGCTTCTCGAAGTCCACACCAGATTCTACCGCGCCAAGGATTTCGTCACTGGAGCCAAAGACACCATCAAACAGGCGGAACTTCTCGTTGAGCAGTT
>JAHDVN010000564.1 GCA_023384635.1 Thermoanaerobaculia bacterium | reverse complement strand
TCGTCGCGGAAGAGGGCGAGCCCGCCGGCGGCGGCACCGGTGGCGCGCACCGCCCCGGCGGCGGTGTGCGCGAGGCCCCGGGTTCCCGACTCGGCCGCGAAGAGATCGACGCCGAGCCGGTAGAGTGCCTCGATCTCGGCCGCGCGGGCGAGCGCCTTCTCGGCCTGGAGCCGGCCCCTCACCACGAGACGGCTGGCGAGCACCGCGGCGGTGAGGAAGGAGCCGAGCGCCACCCAGTTGCTCGTCTCGGCGATGTGGAGCGTGCCGGTGGGCGGCAGGAAGAAGACGTTGAAGGCGACGGTGGCGGCGAGCGCCGCCGCGACCCCGGCGGCGAGGCCCCCCCAGGTGGCGACGAAGAGGACGGCGAGGAGGAAGAGGAGGCCGGCGGTGGCGGGGTTGGCGCCGGCAAGACGCAGGGCGAAAGTGAGGACGGCCAGCACGCCGGCCGCGCCCGCGAAGTCGAGCCACCGGCCGCCTCCGGGTCTCCTCTGCGCCTCGCCCACGATCGGTCGGTTGCTCCTCGAAACAGTGTAGCGCAGCGGCCCGCGGCCCTTCGCGCTTTCTTTCGCCCCCCCTCCGGACTTCTTCCGTGGCCGCCGGGAAGGATGGACTCGCAGCGGCGCGCCGCGCCCCACGCCCCGGCGCGGGCGGTCCGCAACAGGAGCCCGCCATGACCACGCCCGCCCGCCCCTCGCGCAGCTACCCGCTCGCCGTCGCCGCGATCGCCGCCACGGCGGCGCTCGCCGCCCTGGTGCGCGACCACGTGGCTCCCGTCAACCTCGCGATGCTCTTCCTCCTCGCGGTGGTGGCGCTGTCGCTCGTCCTCTGCCGCGGCGCCTCGGTGCTGGCGGCGGCGCTCGCCGTCGCCGTCTTCGACTTCTTCTTCGTGCCGCCGCACCTCACCTTCACGGTCGACGACGCGCAGTACCTGCTCACCTTCGCGGGGATGCTGGCGGTGGGGATCACGATCTCGACCCTGACCGGCCGGCTGCGCGCCGAGGCGGCGGCCGCCAACGCCCGCGAGCGGCGGGCGACGGCGCTCTACGAGCTGAGCCGCGACCTCGCGGAGGCGCCCTTCGAGGGGGCGCTGCTCCACGCCGCGGTGCGCCACACCCGCTCCCTGTTCGGCGGCGCGGCCGTGGTCCTGATGCCCGGCGAGCGGGGGGATCTCGAGGTGCGCGCCGGCAGCGACACGACTCTCGGCAGCGCGGAGCTGGAGGCGGCGGAGTGGGTCCTCGACCACGGCCGCCCGGCGGGGGCCCCGACGCGCGAGCGGCGCGGCGTGCCCGGTC
This sequence comes from Thermoanaerobaculia bacterium, assembly GCA_023384635.1. GTDB lineage: Bacteria > Acidobacteriota > Thermoanaerobaculia > Multivoradales > JAGPDF01 > JAAYLR01. Next base: position 250 of record JAHDVN010000564.1, on the reverse strand, counting down.
TCTACGTGCCGCTCCCCGGCGCCGAGGGCGAGGTGCTCGGCGTCCTCGGCGTGCGCTGGCCGGAGGCGCGGCCGGACCTGCCCGAGGATCCCGTGCGGCTGCTCGAGACCTTCGCCAACCAGATCGCGCTGGCCCTCGGCAGGCTCTTCCGGCGAACCGCGGAGTGAGCCGCTTTCAGGCGTGGAGCCCCGGCAGGCGGCTTCGTCCCGCTCGCTGGATCTCCGGCCTCAGAAGTCGCTGGTCATGATGA
>JAHDVN010000094.1:3614-11248 GCA_023384635.1 Thermoanaerobaculia bacterium | reverse complement strand
GACGTGCCCGGCGAGCCGGGCGACGGGGCGGAAGGTCCCGGCGTCGACCACGTCGGCGTCGTCGATCGCGAAGCGCGGCTCGGCGGCGAGCGCCTCGCGGAGCAGCTTCTTGAGCGGCGCCGCACGGCGCTCGCCCCCCTCGACCGCGGCGCGCACCGCGGCGAGCGCCCGCGGCAGCACCGCGGCCGCCTCCCGCTCCTCGGGGGAGAGATAGGCGTTGCGCGACGACATCGCGAGGCCGTCCGGCTCGCGCCGCGTCGGCCCGGCCACGATCTCGACCGGCAGGCGCAGGTCGCGCGCGAGCTGGCGGACCACCGCCAGCTGCTGCGCGTCCTTCTCGCCGAAGACGGCGAAGTTCGGGCGCACGAGCTGGAAGAGGATGGTGACCACCGTGGCGACGCCGTCGAAGTGGCCGGGGCGGCACTTGCCCTCGTAGCCGAGCGCCGCCCCCTCGAGGTGGATGCGGGTGGCGCTGCCCGCGGGGTAGATCGTCTCCACCTCGGGCAGGAAGAGGAGGTCGCAGCCGGCCTCGTGGAGCATCCCCGCGTCGCGCTCCGGCTGGCGCGGGTAGCGGTCGAAGTCCTCGCCCGGGCCGAACTGCGCCGGGTTCACGAAGACCGAGACGACCACCAGGGCGTCGCGCCGGCGGGCGATCTCGACCAGCGAGAGGTGCCCCTCGTGGAGCGCCCCCATGGTCGGGACGAAGCCGATCTCCGCGCCGTTGCGGCGCAGCTGGCGCACCGCCATCTGGAGCTCCGCGGGCTCGCGCACCGTTCTCATCCGCCGTAGATCCTCGCGAGCTCCGACGGAGCCTTCGTGCGTGCCGCGAGCGGATCCTCGTAGCTCTCCGCCGCCGCGGGGAAGCGACCGGCGCGCACGTCCTCGGCGAAGGCCGCGAGCGCCTCGCGCGCGTCGCGTCCGAGCTGGGCGTAGCGACGCACGAAGCGCGGCGCGATCCGCTCCTCGAAGCCGAGCAGGTCGTGGAACACCAGCACCTGCCCGTCGCACGCCGCGCCAGCGCCGATGCCGAGGGTGGGAATCCCCAGGCGCGCGGTCACCTCGGCCGCCAGCGCGCTCGGGATGCACTCGAGCACCAGGGCGAACGCCCCCGCCGCCTCGACCTCCGCCGCCGCGGCGAGGAGCGCCTCGCGCGCCTCCTCCCCCCGCCCCTGCACCTTGAAGCCGCCGAAGCGGTGGAGGGACTGCGGGGTCAGCCCCAGGTGCCCCATCACCGGCACCTCGGCGGCGACGAGCGCGCGCGCGATCTCCGGACGGGCCCCTTCGATCTTGACCGCCTCCGCCCCTCCCTCCTTGAGGAACCGCACGGCGTTGGCCACCGCCTGCTCGGGGCCGAGGTGGAACGAGCCGTACGGCATGTCGGCCACGAGCAGCGCCCGCTCCGTGCCGCGGCGCGCCGCCTTCACGTGGTGGAGCATCTCGTCCATCGTCACCGCGAGGGTGTCGGGGTGGCCGAGGACGACCATGGCGAGCGAGTCGCCGACCAGCACGATGTCGGCGCCGCCGGCCTCGACGAGGCGGGCGGAGGGATAGTCGTAGGCGGTGAGCATCACCAGCCGCTCTCCCCTCTCGGAGGCGGCGGCGATCCAGGGGACGGTGACCCTCTTCGGGCGGGCGTCGGCCATCGAGCGGTCCTCCGGGCAGCGAAAAGCCCTTCCGCGCTCGGGCGACGGAAGGGCTTCGCGGCGCCGGGGTAACGGGCCAAGCTCTCCCCGCGGTGCGGGTCCCGGGGCTCGGCGCCCGAGGGATCCCGCCCGCGGCGCAGGCCGCTCGCCGGCAGGCTCTCTTTCCGTCTCGGCCCCGGACGTTCCGGGGTCCCAGCGTGACGGGAATGATACGGCCCGCGCCGGGCGTGTCAAGCGCCGCGGGCTACGAACGGCGGAGAGGCCAAGAGCCGGAGCCCGGCACGCGGCCGAGCTCCGGCTCCCCCTCGTTCCCGCCGGACCGGCAGCCCGGCGCCATCCCGTCGCTCGACGGCCCCTTCAGGGCGTGACCGGGATGCCGGCCACCCCGTGGACGATCAGGTAGATCGGGCTACCGTCGAAGGGCGCGAGGACCTTGTACTGCCCGGGCGCCACCGTCGGGCTCCCCTTGAACGTCGGGAACCTGCCGTAGCCCGCGTAGACGTGGGACTCCTCGAGTACGACGCCTGCGTTCAAGTCGTACGAGACCGTCACCTGCACGCCGTCGTAGACCACCGTGACCTGACCCACCATCGTGCCCTTGGTCAGATCACACTGCGCCGCTCCGGCGTAGAGCGGCCACGTGTAGACACCCGGTCCGATCGGCCCGTTGCTCCAGCCCCAGCGGTTGAAACCGAAGCCGAGGAAGCAATCGGTCGGGTCGCCGCCGAAGGCGAAGGCGGTCTCGTAGACGTACTCGATCTCGACTTCCGGGTTCCAGCAGAAGGTGACGTGACTGACGCCGTAGTTCTGGCCGTTGTTCGGGTTGACCGGAGCGTAGAGGCCGGTGTCGGAGGCGGCCTGCGGATCGTAGTAGAAGACGTTCGCGACCGGTCCGCCCTTGACGACCACGGCGCCGATCGGGTTCGGCGTGGCGCTCCAGTCGAAAGTGGTGCCGTCGTTGTTGGCCACGGTGATGTAGTTCAGGTGGCCGTCGTCGAACGACGCCTGGTAGGTGCCGTCCATGCCGGAGGATCCCCAGGCGTCGATCTTGTAGGCGTAGACGTAGCTGCCCGCCTGCGCGCACTCGGCGACCGCGTTCCCCGACTGCCAGTCGGGAAACAACACCGGCTCGACGGAAGCGGCGAGCGCCATGCCGGTGAAAGCGAGGGCCAGGAGAACGGCCAGCGTGATGACGTGGGTCCGCGTCTTCATCTCGATTCCCCCTCGGGAGGTCAGGCCAGGCATGTCGCGCCCCGCCGAAGTGAGGGGCTCTCGTCTTCTGCTGCCTGGCTCAGTTTCAGGGCGAGCCTAGGGGGACAGCAAGGGCGGGGAAATCCTCGATTCGCATCAATCGACTGATGCAGTCGAACCCTGCGCGGCGACGCCCGGCGCAGGCAGGCCGCTGGACGGCAGCCGCCGCGGCTCAGAGCAGGCCGCGGCGGATGGCGAGAGAGACGGCCTCGACGCGGCTCGACGCGCCGAGCTTGGGCAGCAGCCGCTGGGCGTGGTTGCGCACCGTGGTGGCGGCGATGCCCAGCCGCTTGGCGATCTCCTCGATGGTCTGGCCGCGGGAGAGGAGGCGCAGCACCTCGGTCTCCCGCGCCGTCAACGGCGAGCTCCCGGGCCGATCGTTGGCCGACGGGCCGTCCTCGCCGCGGCGCCGCTCGAGGCTGCCACGCCGCCGGTCGCGCCAGAGCACCAGTCGCAAGCCGCGGGCCGATCCCGGCCCGAGCGGCTCGGCGCGCCCGAAGAGGCGGAGCGGCTCGCCCGCGGCGTCGGCGGCGATGACCTCGAAGACGTGAATGGTCTCGCCGGCGCGGGCCATGGCGTGGAGCGCGCAGCTCCTCGCGCAGAGCCGATTCCCGGCGGCGTCGTGGGCCGCGAGCAGCTCCGCCCAGGACTTCCCGAGGACGGCGCGGCGCTCCCAGCCGAGCACCTCTGACGCCTCTTCGGGCCACGAGGTGATGCGGTTGGTGGGGTCGACTTCGAAGACGATCGCGTCGCTCATCGCTTCGACCTCCGAGCAGGGTTCGTGCCAGAACTGGGCGCCATCGTACCCGATCCGGCGCCGCTCGGTGTGCCGGCCCCGACGCGGCTCCGCAGCGCCACTCCCGTCCTCTCGCACCAGGCCGCGGACGGGACCGCCGCGGCGAGGCCGGGCGGCTCGACCAGCGCCCGCGGTGGCGGGATCGGCCCGCCGGCGGCGACGGTGAGGACGAAGGCGCCGCAGCGCCGCCACCAGCCGGCCAGCTCCCCGCCCTCGCGGAGGTGGACCGAGAGGGGGCTCCACTCCCTCCCGTCGAGCCCGCCGAGGAGCTCGACCTCGACGCTCCGCGTCGACCGGCGCAGGCCGGTGCGCAGCACCTTGAGCGCCGCCTCCTTGGCGCTCCAGATCAGGTTCGCGGCGAGCGCCCGGCCCTCGCCCTCTCCCGCCGCCGCGACCCGCGCCTGCTCGGCCTCGGTGAGGAAGTCGGCGACGAAGGCTTGGCTCCGCGGCTCGACCAGCTCGAGGTCGATCCCGAGCGCGAGCCCGGCGGGACCCACCAGGCAGACCGCCTGGCCCGCGCGGTCGCTCATGGAGATGGCGCGCGGCGCCGGCGCGCCGTCGAGCCGGGGCTCCGGCGCGCCGTCGGCGGCGCTCCCGATCTCGAAGGCCGCGAGCGCTGCCGGCGCGGCATCGCGGCCAAGGGCCAGCGCGAGCGCCCGCTTGGCGGTGAAGCGGCCGAGGCGGAACTCGCTCCGCCGCTTCTCGAAGCGCATCCCGGCGAGCCGCGCCGCCTCGCGGGGAGTGAGGTGGCAGTCGTCGGCCGGCAGGTCGCCCATGCCCTGGGAGAGCCAGAGGAGGGCGTTGGAATCGATGGCCGTGGAGGAGGCCGGCGCGGGGCCGGCGGCGCCCGTCACCGCCGCTTGGCGGCGACGAAGTACTCCGTCCCCTTGATCGGGCGCTGGAGCTGCAGCAGCAGCTCCTCGAAGTCCTCCGGGCGCTGGGGGAAGTTCAGGTGCCGGGTGTCGACGACCAGGAGCGGAGACCGGTTGTAGTAGTGGAAGAAGTGGTTGTAGGCGTCGGTGAGCTCGGCCAGGTACTCCTCGGAGAGCTCGCGCTCGAAGGAGCGCTGCCGCTTGCGGATCCGCGCCATGCAGGTGGCGATGTCGGCGGTGAGGTAGATCACCAGGTCGGGGGTCGGCACCTGCGGCTCGAGGACGGTGTAGAGCTTCTCGTAGAGCATCAGCTCGTCGTCCGAAAGCGTCAGGTAGGCGAAGATCCGGTCCTTCTGGAAGCAGTAGTCCGCCACCAGCAACTTCTGGAAGAGCTCGCGCTGCACCGTCTCCTGCTGCTGCTTGAAGCGCTGGAGGATGAAGTAGAGCTGGGTCTGGAAGGCCGAGCCCGGGCGGTCCTGGTAGAAGTCGGCGAGGAACGGGTTGTTCACGTCCTCGAGCACGCGCACCGCCTCGAAGCGGCGGGCGATGAGGTCGACGAGCGTGGTCTTGCCGACCCCGATCGGGCCGTCGATGGCGATGTAGCGGTAGGGGAGGGTGTCGGCCAAGGGGAAGTCCGGCGATCTCGCGACGACGCCGGAGAGGCTAGCACAGGGGGGCAGAGCTCGCCTCACGGCCCTCGTCCCCCGTCATCCCGAGCGCACCACCTCCCGTCATCCCGAGCGCACCACCTCCCGTCATCCCGAGCGCAGTCGAGGGATCTCGATGCTCCGGCCAGTGCGTTGGTCTGCCGTCCTCTCCGCTCCCCCGTCCAGGCCCCTCGGCTCTGCTCGGGACGGCGACGGAGCGGCCGGGCCCGTCAGGCCGCGCGGTGGATCGGGTTGTAGAGGGTGTCGCGCTCGACCGGCTCGAAGCCGGCCTCGCGCACGATCCGCTCGAGCTCGGGGCGCGAGAGCTGCTGCACCGTCTCGGCCCCGGCCATGTGGTAGATCGTCTCCTCCACCACCGTTCCGTCGAGGTCGTCGGCGCCGCAGGAGAGGGCTATCTGCGCCAGCTTCGGCGTCACCATCACCCAGTACGCCTTCACGTGCGGGATGTTGTCGAGCACCAGCCGCGCGGTGGCGACGTGCCGGAGGTCGTCGAGGCCGGTGGTGTGGTAGCGCAGGCCGAGGTAGTTGTTCTCCGGGTGGTAGGCGAGCGGGATGAAGGCGTTGAAGCCGCCCGTCTCGTCCTGCAGGGCGCGCAGGCGCAGCAGGTGGTCCACCTTGTGCTCCGGCTTCTCCACGTGGCCGTAGAGCATCGTGCAGTTGCTCTTCAGGCCCATCCGGTGGGCCGTGCGGTGCACCTCGATCCACTCGTCGGCGTCGAGCTTGCCGTCGCAGATCACCTCGCGGACGTCGGGGTGGAAGATCTCGGCGCCGCCCCCGGGGAGGCTCCCGAGGCCGGCCGCCACCAGCCGCCGCAGCACCTCCTCGATCGAGAGCTTCTCGCGCTGGGCGAACCAGCCGATCTCGATCGCGGTGAACGCCTTCAGGTGCGCGCGCGGGAAGCGCGCCTTGAGGCCGCGGAGCATCTCCTCGTACCAGGCCATCTCGAGCGTGGGGTGCACGCCGCCCACGATGTGGAACTCGGTGACCTCGTCGCCCCCCTGCTCGGCGGCGCGCCGGTAGACCTCCTCGTGGGTCATCTGCCAGGCGTGCTCCTCCCCCGGCAGGGCCGCGAACGAGCAGAACTTGCAGTTGTAGGTGTAGACGCAGATGTTGGTCGGGTTGATGTGCCGGTTGATGTTGAAGAAGGCGACGTTCCCGTGCAGCTCGCGGCGCACCGCGTCGGCGAGCCGGCCGAGGGGCAGCACGTGGGGGGTGGTCAGGCAAAGGAGGGCGTCCTCGGCGTCGAGCCGCACCCCGTCGCGCACCTTGGCGGCGAGCGGGCGCAGCGGCTCCGGGAAGCGCTCGGGAGCGATCGCGGCACGCATGGCGCGGCGGAGTATACCCGGCCCCCCGGTGCTTCCCCGGTCCGCGCGGCGTTAACCTCTCCCCGTCCGGCTTCGTTCTAGTCTCCGGGATCGCACGCTCCGCGGCCCCACCTTCGAACCGGAGACCGCCCATGTCCGATATCGCCCCCGCCCTCGTCGCCATCACCCTCTGCGTCGTGATCGGCTGGATCGTCCGCATCGTGAGCGACAACCGGCGCCGGCAGGCGCTGGCCCGCACCCAGGCCGAGCTCCACACCAAGCTCCTCGAGAAGTTCGGCACCGCCGACGAGGCGCTCCGCTACCTCGGCAGCGACGCCGGCCAGCGCCTCCTCGACGCCGCCGCCCTCGAGCGCGCCAACCCGCTGCAGCGGATCCTCGGCTCGGTCCAGGCCGGAATCCTCCTCGCCGCGGTCGGCCTCGGCCTGCTCCTGGTGCGCGGCTTCGTGAGCGGCGAAGCGGTTCGGGCGATGCTCGTCCTCGGCACGATCGTGCTCGTCCTCGGCCTCGGCTTCCTCGCCTCGGCCGGTGCCGCCTGGGCGCTCTCGCGCCGCTTCGGCCTGCTCGGCGGCACCCCGGATCGCGCGGAGTGAGCCGCGTGGGCGGACGCAGGAAGGAGATGCGGCAGTGCTCGCTCCCCCCCTCGGCGCGGCGGCGGCCTTGACCGACGCCGTCCCCGCCGGCGACGAGCTCGCGCTCGGGGAAGAGGCGTTCCGCGCCCTGCACGCCGCCACCGCCCGCCCGCTCTGGGCCTACCTCGCCGCCGCCGGCGGGGATCCGGCGCTCGCCGACGACCTGCTCCAGGAGAGCTACCTGCGCCTGCTGCGCGCGGCCCGTCTGCCCTCCGACGCCGACGGCCGGCGCCGCTACCTCTACCGGATCGCCACCAACCTCCTGCACGACCACCGCCGCGCGGCGCGCCGGCGGCCCGGGCCGCTCCCCGCCGAGCTGCCCGCGCCCGCGGCGACCGCGGCTCCCGATCGCGTCGCCGGCGCCGACCTCGCCCGCCTGCTCCGGCGCCTGCGCCCGCGCGAGCGGCAGCTGCTCTGGCTCGCCCACGTGGAGGGGGCGAGCCACGCCGA